>NZ_SJWW01000005.1:0-106970 GCF_004352745.1 Streptococcus sp. KCJ4932
AGCATTTATCCGCCATAGCTCAGTTGGTAGTAGCGCATGACTGTTAATCATGATGTCGTAGGTTCGAGTCCTACTGGCGGAGTTTAAAAGCGGTAGACGGAGAGCAACTCATTGAGTTGCTTTTTTTCTGCATTCATTTGGACATTTTTGTCATGTTCCTTTTTCCTAATCCTTTCTATAATAAGGGTACCTTAACAATAAAAAGGAAAAAGGAGATCGTAGCAGTGGATTTTGAACGCTATTTTCAAACGGTTAAACCAATTATTTTAAAATTACGCCGTCATTATTTTGTTAAACTCTGGGACTATGAGGATTGGATTCAAGAGGGTAGAATTGTTTTCTTTCAACTCTTAGAGGAGCATCCAGACCTTTTAATTAATGAAGGCAAACGCTATAGTTACTTTAAAACAAAATTTTCTAACCATGTTAAAGATACTATCCGCCATCAGGAATCCTTTAAACGGAAATTTAATCGCATGCCTTATGAGGAAATCGGTGATATTAGTCACTGTGTGCCCCAGGTATCTTTCTTTGAAGTCGCAGATTACGTGGCTTATCAGGATAGCTTAGCTCGTCTACGAAGAACATTGGGAACAGAAGACCGACTGAAGTTGGAAAAAGTGATTCGTGGGGAACGTTTTGAAGGGAAGAAAGCCTTTTTAAAAAGCATTGAACCGTATTTCTCAGATTTTAGACCATAAGAAAAGACCAGATTATTCTGGCCTTTTGCTTACTCTTCTGATCGGAAGAAGGATTTGTATAGGGCACGAACTGCCTCTTTTTCGTGTTCTGTTTGTGTAACGAACATGACAGATACTTCGCTTGATCCTTGAGAAATCATTTCCAAGTTAATGTGTCTATCTGAAAGTGCTTTGGTTGCTGTTGCTGTGACACCAATATGGTTTTTCATATCTTCACCTACAATCATGATGATTGAAAGATTGTGTTCGATATCGACTTCATCTACGCCAAGTTCACGAGTTAAGTATGAAGTGATTTCTTGTTCTTTGATTGGTGTAAGTTCACGTTCGCGAACGATGACTGACATGTCATCGATACCTGTTGGAATGTGTTCCCAACGGATGTTTAAGTCTTCAAGAATTTGAAGGACTTTGCGACCAAAACCGACTTCGCGGTTCATAAGGTATTTAGACAAGTTGATACTTGCAAACTCGTCATCAGCAGCGATACCAATAACAGGAACTGTAGGCCCACTGTGTTTTAATGTAATACGTGTTCCTGGGTGTTCGGGGTTGTTTGTATTTTTGATGACGAGAGGAATTTTACCTCGGTAAGCAGGAATAAGTGCTTCATCGTGGAGCACTGAAAATCCAGCATAAGCAAGTTCACGCATTTCACGGTATGTTAATTCTTGGATTGTGTGAGGTTTGTGAACCACTCCTGGGTGAGCTGCAAAGATACCATCGACATCAGTAAAGTTTTCATACAAGTCTGCTTTGACACCTGCAGCAACGATAGAACCTGAAATATCTGAACCACCACGTGAGAAAGTACAGATTTGGCCATCAACTGTAACTCCAAAGAAGCCTGGGATAACAAGGATTTCTTCTGAGTCACGCAATTCTTCAAGCTTATCATAGCTTGATGGAAGAATACGAGCATTTCCTGGTTCACTTGAAACAATGATACCTGCTTCTTTAGGGTGAACATAGCGTGCATTGAGTCCATTTTTACGGAAAAATTCTGCTACAAGCTTAGCGTTATTATCTTCACCAGCTGCAAGAAATGTGTCATATAGGAATTTGTTACATTCAATTGGGAGTGTTGCAAGATTTGTAATCGCACCTGCAATTTTGCTCATAATTGATGAACTGAGTCCAAGCTCATCTGCAATGGCTTGGTAACGGTTGATAATCCATTCTTGTGCAGCAGTGACATCATCACCTGAGGTGTAGTTCTTGTAATACTTAATAAGAGCATCGGTTACCTTAGTATCTTCTGAGTTACGTTTTCCGGGTGCTGATACAACAACAAAACGTCGTTCATTATCAGATTTTACAATATTCAAAACTTTTTTTAGTTGTTCAGCCGAAGCCAGTGAACTACCACCAAATTTGATTACTTTCATGACCTTCTCCACTTTTCTAAAATTTGTATACAATTATAGCAAAATTCTGAAAATTTGTCAGTAGTTTTTCAAATAAAAAGATAGTATAATAGAGGAATGGAAAAATTTAAAGCAATTATTTTTGATATGGATGGTGTCTTATTCGATACTGAAACGTTTTATTATCGCCGTCGCGAGAAGTTCTTGGCTGACAAAGGGATTAGTATAAAGCACTTACCGCCTAGCTTTTTTATCGGTGGCAATATGAAACAAATTTGGCCAGACATTTTGCGTGACGATTTGGACAAATGGGATACTGATCAGCTACAAAAAGAGTATTCTATTTACAAAAAAACGCATCCGCTTCCTTACAAAGACTTGATTTTTGAAGATACTTTTAAAGTGGTCAAAGGACTTTTTGAGAAGGGGTACCGTTTAGGGCTTGCTTCTAGTTCAACTAAACATGATATTTTGAAAGCTCTTGAAGAAACTCAGTTGTTAGCGTATTTTTCAGTGATTTTATCAGGTGAGGAATTTGAAAAAGGAAAACCACATCCTGCGATTTATCAAGAAGCACGAAAACAACTTGGTTTTAACAATGATGAAACGCTAGTTATTGAAGACAGCGAAAAAGGTATTCAGGCTGGTGTTTCTGCCGATTTAGAGGTTTGGGCAATTGAAGATCAGTTATTTGATATGAACCAAAGTAAGGCAAGTCGTCTGGTGAATAATCTAACACAAGTTATTGAAGAATTAAGCAAATAATGTGATGAAAGTAGGGGTAATCCTACTTTTTTTGAATAATAGTTTGATAGTTTAAATATTAATAAATCAAACTAAATTAATCAAAATGTGATTTTTTTCTTGATTTATCAATGAATAATGTGCTAAAATAGCTGGTGCTAAATAGTTAAATTATCAAACTATTTTTATCACATCTGATGGAGGTAGGTAGATGTCTTTCGATAATGTGATTTATGAAAAGGGAGAAGTCGCAACTTTGACCTTGAATCGCCCAGATATTTCGAATGGTTTTAATATTCCAACTTGTCAAGAAATTCTTGAGGTTTTAGACTTAGTGAAAACAGATGATTCTGTGAAAATTTTGGTCATTCAAGCAGTTGGTAAAGTCTTTTCAATTGGTGGGGACTTGGCTGAGATGCAACGTGCGGTTGAATCTGATAACGTCGAATCACTAGTTGAAATTGCAAGTTTAGTTAATAAAATTTCCTTTGCCATGAAAAAATTACCAAAACCAGTGATTATGAGCGTAGATGGTGCGGTTGCTGGTGCAGCAGCAAATATGGCTGTTGCGGCGGATTTTGTGGTCGCAAGTGAAAAAGCCAAATTTATTCAAGCCTTTGTTGGTGTTGGTCTTGCTCCTGATGCTGGAGGACTTTTCTTGATGAGTCGCGCTATCGGAACAACACGTGCGGTTCAGTTAGCTATGACTGGTGAAGGGGTAAATGCAGAAAAAGCCTTTGAATATGGCATTGTTTATCGTCTTTGTGAATCTGAAAAACTAGAAAGAACGACAAATCAGTTAACGAAACGTCTGCTTCGCGGTTCAATTAATTCATACCGTGCCATCAAGGAAATGTCTTGGAAAGCCCAATATGAAGGCTGGGAAGACTATACAAAACTTGAATTGCAACTTCAAGAAGAATTAGCTTTTAAGGAAGATTTCAAAGAAGGTGTTCGTGCTTTTGCTGAAAAACGCCGTCCGAAATTTTCAGGAAAGTAATGTAAATAATAGTTTGATTTTCAAATTATTTTTCCAGTTTGACCCGAAATACCTTGCAAAATATTTTGATGTTTGATATACTTTGATTGTCAAAGTTTATTTAGGAGGTGAAATCTTGGATTATAATAGAATTAATGAATATTTGGTTGATATTTTTAATCGTGTTCAGGTTATCGAAGAGACTAGTTTGCGAACAAGTCAATTCAACGATGTTTCATTAAAGGAAATGCATACCATTGAGATTATTGGTAAGAATTCTAATGTGACTCCAAGTGATATTGCACGTGAGTTGATGTTGACCCTCGGTACAATAACCACTAGTTTAAATAAGCTTGAGGCAAAAGGTTATATTGAAAGACGACGTTCGAAATTGGACCGTCGTGTGGTTCATTTAACTTTGACAAAAAAAGGAAGATTATTAGATAGGCTTCATCATAAATTCCACAAAAATATGGTTTCTCATATTGCGGAAGACATGAATGAAGAAGAACTAGAAGCTCTTTTGAGAGGGCTTAAAAATCTTCACAAGTTTCTTGAGGAGTTAATGTAATAATGGTATTTGCAAGAATTGCTCAGGCAGCAGCCTATGCCCCTGAACAAGTGATTACAAACGATGATTTGTCTGAAATCATGGACACCAGCGATGAATGGATTTCATCACGTACGGGAATTAGAAGACGACATATCACTCGAGATGAAACAACTAGTGATTTAGGGACGCAAGTTGCCAAGCAACTACTTTCAAAAGCTGGTTTATCAGCTGTGGATATTGATTTCATCATTGTTGCAACAATTACCCCTGATAGTCTGATGCCGTCAACAGCAGCTCGTATTCAAGGAAATATCGGTGCTGTAAATGCTTTTGCCATGGATGTGACAGCAGCATGTAGTGGCTTTGTGTTTGCTCTTTCGACTGCGGATAAATTTATTCAATCGGGTATCTATAAGCGCGGTATCGTCATTGGTGCTGAAACATTGTCAAAAACACTGGACTGGTCTGACCGAAGCACTTCAGTTTTATTTGGTGATGGTGCTGGTGGTGTTTTGCTTGAAGCAACAGAAACAAAATATTTCCTAGCAGAATCATTAAATACTGATGGAAGTCGTGGTCTTAGCTTGACATCAGCCAAAGTTGGCTTGTCTTCACCATTTTCTGAAAAAGAAGAGGATGATAAGTTCTTGAAAATGGATGGTAGGGCTATCTTTGATTTTGCAATCAGAGATGTGGCTAAGAGTATCAAGACTCTTATTGATGCTTCTGAAGTTTCAGCTGAAGATCTTGACTATTTGCTTTTGCATCAGGCTAATATTCGCATCTTGGATAAAATGGCACGAAAAATGTCTATTGACCGAGATAAGTTTTTGGCAAATATGATGGAATATGGTAATACCAGTGCGGCGAGTATTCCAATTCTCTTATCAGAATCAGTGGATAAGGGACTTATCAAATTAGATGGTTCTCAGACAATTCTTCTATCAGGATTTGGTGGAGGTTTGACATGGGGAAGTCTAATTGTTAAAATCTAGTTACAAACTTGTGCATTATAGCATGAGATATTATATATATTTATTAAGGAGAAATTAATCATGGCAGTATTTGAAAAAGTACAAGAAATTATCGTTGAAGAACTTGGTAAAGAAGCAGAAGAAGTTAAATTGGAAACTACTTTCGATGAACTTGATGCTGACTCACTTGATGTTTTCCAAGTAATTTCTGAAATTGAAGATGCATTTGATATCCAAATCGAAACTGAAGAAGGTCTTAACACTGTAGGTGACTTGGTTGCTTACGTTGAAGAAAAAACAAAATAATGACATGGCTGGAGTTGGGATTAAAAACTAACTCCACTATATATTTAGTAGAAAGGGCTGTGGGATAGGTTGCTAGTAAGCGAAAACTTATCTTACTCCCTCTCTTCTTATTATGATAGTTTGACTATCAAATTATTGTTTGGTAAAGACTAAGAAGGTTTAACATGAAAACACGTATTACAGAATTATTAAATATCAAATATCCAATTTTTCAAGGAGGTATGGCTTGGGTTGCTGATGGTGACTTGGCTGGTGCCGTTTCAAACGCTGGTGGTTTAGGTATTATCGGTGGTGGTAATGCCCCTAAAGAAGTTGTTAAAGCAAATATTGATAAGGTTAAACAAATTACTGATAAACCTTTTGGTGTTAATATTATGCTTTTGTCACCATTTGT
This sequence comes from Streptococcus sp. KCJ4932, assembly GCF_004352745.1. Taxonomy (NCBI): domain Bacteria; kingdom Bacillati; phylum Bacillota; class Bacilli; order Lactobacillales; family Streptococcaceae; genus Streptococcus; species Streptococcus sp. KCJ4932. Next base: position 6,019 of record NZ_SJWW01000005.1, read on the forward strand.
TGATGACATTGTTGATCTTGTGATTGAAGAAGGGGTCAAAGTTGTCACAACTGGTGCTGGTAATCCAGGTAAATACATGGAACGTTTTCACGAAGCAGGTATCACTGTCATTCCAGTTGTTCCTAGTGTTGCGCTTGCAAAACGTATGGAAAAACTTGGTGCAGATGCGGTTATCGCTGAAGGTATGGAAGCTGGTGGTCATATTGGTAAATTGACAACAATGACTCTTGTGCGTCAAGTTGTTGATGCGGTTAGTATTCCAGTTATTGGTGCTGGTGGTGTCGGTGATGGACGTGGTGCAGCAGCTGTCTTTATGCTTGGTGCTGAAGCCGTTCAAGTGGGAACTCGCTTTGCTGTTGCCAAAGAATCTAATGCTCACCAAAACTTCAAAGACAAAATTTTAAAAGCAAAAGATATTGATACGGTTATTTCTGCGTCTGTCGTTGGACATCCAGTACGTGCCGTTAAAAATAAATTGACAACATCATATGCTCACGCAGAGAAAGACTTCTTGGCAGGTCGTAAGACAAAAGAAGACATCGAAGTATTGGGAGCAGGTGCTTTGCGTAATGCTGTTGTCGATGGTGATGTTGTGACTGGTTCAGTCATGGCAGGTCAAATCGCAGGTTTGATTCGTAAAGAAGAAACATGTGAAGAAATCTTAAAAGATCTCTACTATGGAGCTCAAGAAGTTATCTTAGAAGAAGCTAAACGTTGGGCTGATATTGAGAAAGATTAAAATTTCTATTTAAATAAAAAATCAAATTCCGTTTGGGAGGATTTAATGACGAAAACTGCCTTTTTATTTGCTGGTCAAGGGGCTCAAAAACTTGGAATGGCAAGTGATTTATACGAAAAATATCCTATTGTAAGGGAGACTTTTGATCAAGCTAGTTCTATTCTTGGCTATAATCTTCGTGATTTAATTGATAAGGAAGAGGATAAATTAAATCAAACACGCTATACACAGCCAGCTATTTTGACAACTTCTGTTGCGATTTATCGTTTATTGCAAGAGAAGGGCTTTAAAGCAGATATGGTTGCAGGGCTTTCACTTGGTGAGTATTCAGCCTTGGTAGCTTCAGGAGCTTTAAACTTTGAAGATGCTGTTGCTTTGGTGGCAAAACGTGGAGAATTTATGGAAACTGCAGCTCCAGCTGGAACTGGGAAAATGGTTGCTGTCATGAATACAGAAGCGTCTCTTATTGAAGAGATTTGTCAAAAAGCTTCTATTAAAGGCGTAGTGACACCAGCTAACTATAATACACCAGCACAGATTGTGATTGGTGGTGAGACTGAAGCTGTGAATTATGCTGTGGAATTGCTTAAGCAAGCTGGTGTGAAACGCCTGATTCCTTTGAAAGTTTCAGGACCTTTCCACACTGCTTTGTTGGCACCTGCTAGCAAACGTTTATCAGAAGTACTTGATAAAGTGACTTTTTCTGATTTTGAAATTCCTTTGATTGGAAATACAGAAGCAAAAGTCATGCAGTACGGTGATATCAAAGCTTTACTTGCTAGACAAGTGAAAGAACCAGTTCGTTTTTATGATTCTATCGAGACCATGCGTAAGCTTGGCATGACAGAAGTTATTGAAATTGGTCCAGGTAAAGTTTTGAGTGGCTTCCTTCGTAAAATTGATAGAAGTATTCCAACAGCAAGTGTTGAAGACGAAGCAAGCTTAAGTGTTTTGCTAGAAAAATAGGAGATAGTCATGGATATCAAAAATAAGAATGTTTTTGTAACTGGGTCAACCCGCGGAATTGGTTTAGCTATTGCCCACCGTTTTGCAAGCCTTGGGGCTAATGTAGTGCTTAACGGTCGTTCAGAAATTTCAGCAGAATTGCTTGATAGCTTTAAAGATTATCAAGTGAAAGTTGCTGCCATTTCTGGTGATGTGTCACAATTTGATGATGCTAAACGCATGGTTGATGAAGCAATCGCGAAACTTGGTTCTGTTGATATTTTGGTTAACAATGCTGGTATCACAAATGATAAATTGATGTTGAAAATGACTGAAGCTGACTTTGAATCAGTGCTTAAAGTGAATTTGACAGGTGCTTTCAACATGACACAATCAGTCTTGAAACCGATGACGAGAGCGCGTCAGGGTGCTATTATTAATTTATCTAGCGTTGTTGGTTTGACAGGAAATGTAGGTCAAGCAAACTATGCAGCTTCAAAAGCTGGTTTGATTGGTTTTACAAAATCAGTTGCGCGTGAAGTTGCCGCACGTGGTGTTCGAGTCAATGCTATTGCTCCTGGATTTATCGAGTCAGATATGACAGATGCGATTCCTGAAAAAATGCAAGAAGCTATTTTGGCAGGTATTCCGATGAAACGTATCGGTAAAGCTGAAGAAGTGGCAACAGTAGCAAGCTTCTTAGCTGAGCAAGAATACTTGACTGGACAAGTCATTGCAATTGATGGTGGTATGGCAATGTAAACTATTGTTTGCTTTGCTGTAATAGTTTAAAATTAGAAGTATAATTTCTCTTAAAAGGAGACAAAAATGACATTAAATAGAGTTGTAGTAACAGGTTACGGTTTAACATCCCCTATCGGAAATACACCAGAAGAATTCTGGAACAATCTTCATGATGGTAAAATTGGTATCGGACCAATTACTAAATTTGATAATTCTGAAATCCCAGTTCATAATGCTGGGGAAATCCATGATTTTCCTTTTGATAAATATTTTGTTCGTAAAGATAAAAACCGCATGGATCAATATTCACTTTATGCGATTTATGCGACTTTAGAAGCTCTTGAAAATGCAAAACTTGATATGGATACAGTTGATCGTGACCGTACTGGTGTCATCGTATCATCTGGTATCGGTGGTTTGCAAGAAATGCAAGAACAAATCATTCGTATGCACGAAAAAGGTATCAAACGTATTCAACCAATGTTCATCCCTAAAGCTTTGTCAAATATGGCTGCTGGTAACATTGCTCTTCGTATTGGTGCGCGTGGTGTATGTAAATCAATCACAACTGCTTGTGCCTCATCTAACGATGCTATCGGTGAAGCATTCCGTGAAATTAAATTCGGTTACCATGACGTGATTTTAGCTGGTGGTGCTGAATCTACAATTAATGAAATTGGTATTGGTGGTTTCAATGCTTTGACTGCCCTTTCTACAACAGAAGACCCAGCTCGCTCTGCTATTCCATTTGATAAAGATCGCAATGGTTTTGTTATGGGTGAAGGTGCTGGTGTGCTTGTTCTTGAAAGTCTTGAACACGCTCAAAAACGTGGTGCAACAATTCTTGCTGAAGTTGTTGGTTATGGTAGCAACTGTGATGCTTACCACCAAACAACACCAACTCCTGATGGTTCAGGTGCTGCAAAAGCTATTGAATTGGCTATCAAAGAAGCTGGTATTTCACCAGAAGATGTTGACTATGTTAACGCACATGGTACATCAACTCAAGCTAATGAAAAAGGTGAAAGCAAAGCTATCGTAACTGTCCTTGGTAAAGATGTTCCAGTCTCTTCAACAAAATCATTCACTGGACACCTTCTTGGTGCTGCTGGTGCTGTTGAAGCTGTCGCAACTATCGAAGCAATTCGCCACAACTACATTCCAATGACTGCTGGTACTCGTGAATTGTCAGAAGACATCGAAGCAAATGTAGTTTACGGACAAGGTCAAGAAGCAGAATTAGAATATGCCATTTCAAATACATTTGGATTTGGCGGACACAATGCTGTTCTAGCATTTAAACGTTGGGAGGCTTAAGCGTGAATATTTCTGAAGTAAAAGACTTGATGGCTCAATTTGACCAGTCAAGCCTACGTGAATTTTCATTTAAAACAGGTGAGTCTGAATTAACATTTAGTAAAAATGAATACACTGCGCCTGTAGCACCAGTTGCTACAGCTGCACCTGTTTCAGCTCCTGTTGAAGTGGCTGCGACACAAGCACCACAAGCAGCACCTGCTGAGGCTGAAGTAGCAGCTGATACTGATATTTTTGCTGAAGGTGAAGAAGTACCAAGCCCACTTGTTGGGGTTGCTTACCTTGCACCAGCTCCAGATAAACCAGCCTTTGTATCAGTTGGTGATGCTGTTAAAAAAGGGCAAACATTGTTAATCATTGAAGCTATGAAAGTCATGAATGAAATTCCAGCTCCAAAAGATGGTATCGTGACAGAAGTGATGGTAAATAACGAAGACGTTGTTGAATTTGGACAAGGATTGGTACGTATTAAATGATTGATATTAAACAAATTCGTGAAGCTTTACCACACCGTTACCCAATGCTTTTGGTTGACCGTGTGCTTGAAGTGAGTGATGATGAAATTGTTGCTGTTAAAAATGTGACAATCAATGAACCATTTTTTAACGGTCACTTTCCAGAATACCCTGTTATGCCAGGGGTTCTCATCATGGAAGCTCTTGCTCAAACAGCAGGTGTTCTAGAACTTTCAAAAGAAGAAAATAAAGGGAAATTGGTCTTTTATGCTGGAATGGATAAAGTGCGTTTCAAAAAACAAGTTGTTCCAGGTGACCAATTGATTATGACAGCGAAATTTGTCAAACGCCGTGGTACGATTGCTGTGGTTGAGGCAAAAGCAGAAGTTGATGGGAAATTAGCAGCTTCTGGCACATTGACGTTTGCTATTGGTAGTTAAGAAATAGTAGTTTAACGTAAACTGTGACAAAAAAAGAATTTTGACTGGAATGCTAATACATTCCAAATAGGAGGAAAAAGCAGACGTATGTTTAAAAAAATATTAATTGCCAATCGTGGAGAAATTGCGGTGCGAATTATTCGTGCGGCACGTGAATTGGGAATCAATACGGTAGCTGTCTATTCTGAAGCTGATAAAAATTCTTTGCATACGATTTTGGCTGATGAAGCAATTTGTATCGGTCCAGCTCGTTCGACAGACTCTTATCTTAATATGAATGCCGTCTTGTCAGCTGCTATTGTAACAGGTGCTGAAGCCATTCACCCTGGATTTGGTTTTTTGAGTGAAAACTCAAAATTTGCAACCATGTGTGAAGAAATGCACATCAAATTTATCGGACCAAGTGCTGAAATCATGGATAAGATGGGAGATAAAATCAATGCCCGTGCTGAAATGATTGCAGCTAATGTTCCGGTTATTCCTGGATCAGATGGTGAAGTTTTTACGGCAGATCAAGCGCTTGAAGTTGCTGAAAAACTTGGCTATCCAGTGATGCTAAAAGCCTCAGCTGGTGGTGGCGGTAAAGGAATCCGTAAAGTTGAATCAGCTCAAGACCTTGTACCAGCTTTTGAGTCAGCTTCTCAAGAAGCTTTGGCAGCGTTTGGGAATGGTGCCATGTACATTGAAAAAGTGGTTTACCCAGCTCGCCATATCGAAGTTCAAATCTTAGGGGATTCTTACGGTAATGTGGTTCACCTTGGTGAACGTGATTGTTCGCTTCAACGTAATAACCAAAAAGTACTTGAAGAAAGTCCATCAATTGCTATCGGTAAAACCCTTCGTGGTAAGATTGGTGATGCAGCTGTACGCGCAGCAAAAGCCGTTGGCTATGAAAATGCAGGTACGATTGAATTCTTGCTCGATGAAAAGACATCACAATTCTACTTCATGGAAATGAATACGCGTGTTCAAGTTGAGCACCCTGTAACAGAATTCGTCACTGGTGTTGATATTGTCAAAGAACAAATTCGTATTGCAGCAGGGCAAGAGTTGTCTGTGACACAAGACGATATTAAAATCACAGGTCATGCTATCGAATGTCGTATCAATGCTGAAAATCCGAAATTTAACTTTGCACCAAGTCCTGGTAAAATCACTGATTTGTATTTGCCAAGCGGTGGTGTTGGCTTACGTGTGGATTCTGCGGTTTATCATGGCTATACCATTCCACCATATTACGACAGTATGATTGCAAAAATCATTGTTCATGGTGAAAATCGTTTTGATGCTTTGATGAAAATGCAACGTGCCCTTTATGAATTGGAAATTGAAGGTGTAACAACAAACGTTGAATTCCAAATGGATTTGATTTGTGATGAGCATGTGATTGCAGGGGATTATGATACTTCATTCTTGATGGAGACATTCTTACCAAACTACAATAAGGAAAATGATTAGGAGATTTCATGGCTTTATTTAGTAAAAAAGATAAGTACATCCGAATTACTCCCAATAACTCTATTAAACAAGCGGAACCTCGCGAAGTTCCTGAGGTTCCTGATGAATTATTTGCTAAGTGTCCAGCTTGTAAGCACATGATTTATCAAAAAGACTTAGGGGTTGCAAAGATTTGTCCAGCTTGTTCTTATAACTTCCGTATTTCTGCTAAAGAACGTTTGGCGATTACAGTAGATGAAGGGAGTTTTGAAGAACTCTTTACTGGGCTTGAAACAAGTGACCCACTTAAGTTTCCTGGTTATCAGGAAAAATTAGCTAAAATGCGTGAAAAGACAGGGCTTGAAGAGGCTGTCGTGACTGGTAAAGCTATGATTAAAGGGGAAAAAGTAGCGCTTGCTATCATGGATTCTAACTTTATCATGGCTTCAATGGGAACAGTCGTCGGCGAAAAAATCACGCGTTTATTTGAAATGGCGACTGCTGAAAAACTACCTGTTGTCATCTTTACAGCGTCAGGTGGTGCTCGTATGCAAGAAGGTATCATGAGTTTGATGCAAATGGCAAAAATTTCAGCTGCTGTTAAACGTCACTCTGAAGCTGGTTTATTCTATTTGACAATCTTGACTGACCCTACAACAGGAGGGGTGACAGCAAGTTTTGCCATGGAAGGTGACATTATTCTAGCAGAACCGCAAGCCTTGGTTGGTTTTGCCGGTCGTCGTGTTATTGAGACAACGGTGCGTGAAAACTTACCTGAAGATTTCCAAAGAGCTGAGTTTCTTTTGGAACATGGTTTTGTGGATGCCATTGTCAAGCGTACAGAAATGCCAGACACTATTGCTAAATTAGTTGCGTTTCATGGAGGTGCCAAATGAGTAGCGACGTATCAAGAATTTTGAAAGAAGCGCGTGATCAAGGGCGTTTGACAACCTTAGAATATGCTAATTTGATTTTTGATGACTTTATGGAACTTCATGGAGATCGTCATTTTGCTGATGACGGAGCAATCGTTGGGGGAATTGCTCGACTTGCCGGTCGTCCTGTGACAGTTATTGGTATTCAAAAAGGGAAAAATTTACAGGAGAATCTAAAACGCAATTTTGGTCAACCGAATCCAGAAGGTTACCGCAAGGCGCTTCGCTTGATGAAACAAGCTGAGAAATTCGGTCGTCCTGTCATTACTTTCATCAATACTGCTGGAGCTTATCCAGGTGTTGGTGCAGAAGAACGCGGACAAGGTGAAGCAATTGCGCGTAACTTGCTTGAGATGAGTGATCTTAAGGTGCCGATTATTGCTATTATCATTGGAGAAGGCGGCTCTGGTGGTGCTTTAGCGCTCGCTGTAGCTGATAAGGTTTGGATGCTTGAACACAGCATGTATGCGATTTTGAGCCCAGAAGGCTTTGCCTCAATCCTTTGGAAAGATGGTTCACGTGCAACCGAAGCAGCAGAACTGATGAAAATAACAGCTGGAGAACTTTACAATATGGGAGTTATCGATAAAGTGATTCCAGAACATGGTTATTTCTCAAGCGAAATCGTTGAGATGATTAAGACAAATCTTATTTCTGAACTAGAGGAGCTTAGCCAACTTCCTTTGAACCAATTACTTGAAAATCGTTATCAACGCTTTAGAAAATTTTAAAAATCCCACATTGTACTAGCCTCAAGTCATAGAAATCATTTTCTTGATTTTGAGGATGGTTCAAAGGGGATTTTTTCTTATAGAAAAACACCTGCTAATCAAGTGATTAGTAGGTGTTTTAGGTTTATTATTTAGGTGAGATAACTTCAGCTCCACCCATGTATGGACGAAGTACTTCTGGAATTGTTACAGAACCATCTTCGTTTTGGTAGTTTTCAAGGATAGCAGCAACTGTACGTCCAACCGCAAGACCTGAACCGTTAAGTGTGTGAAGAAGTTTAACTTTACCATCAGCTTCATCACGGTAACGGATTTGTGCACGACGTGCTTGGAAGTCTTCAGTATTTGAACAGCTTGAGATTTCACGGTAAGTGTTTTGAGCTGGAATCCAAACTTCTAGGTCGTAAGTTTTAGCAGCTGAGAATCCCATGTCTCCAGTACATAGTGTGATAACGCGGTATGGCAAACCAAGTTTTTGAAGAATGTTTTCAGCGTTAGCAACCATTTTTTCCAATTCATCGTATGAAGTTTCAGGTTTAGAGAATTTAACCATTTCAACTTTGTGGAATTGGTGAAGACGAATCAAACCACGTGTGTCACGACCAGCTGAACCAGCTTCTGAACGGAATGATGGGCTCATCGCTGTGAAGTAAACTGGAAGTTCTTTACCGTCAAGGATTTCACCTCGGTAGTAGTTTGTAAGTGGGACTTCAGCAGTTGGGATAAGAACATAGTCAGAATCAGCCAATTCAAATGTGTCTTCTTTGAATTTTGGATATTGACCAGTACCAAACATAGAGTCATGGTTTACCATGTATGGAGGAATAACTTCTGTGTAGCCTTCTTTTGCGTGTTCATCCAACATGAAGTTGTAGATAGCGCGTTCTAGGCGAGCTCCAAGACCTTTGTAGAATAGGAAACGAGAACCAGTAACTTTTGCACCACGTTCCCAGTCAAGGATATCAAGGTCTTCACCAAGATCCCAGTGAGCTTTGATGTCAAAGTTGAATTCACGAGGTGTACCCCAACGACGTACTTCAACGTTTTCGTCTTCGTCAGCACCGACAGGAACATCAGCAGCAGGGATGTTTGGAAGTGTGGCTGTGAATTCAGATAATTTTTCATCGATTTCAGCTAGTTCAGCGTCAGTAGCTTTGATGTCTGCTGACAATTTTTGCATTGCAGCGATTTGTTCAGAAGCGTCTTCTTTGTTGCGTTTTGCTTGAGCGATAGCTGCAGAAGCAGTGTTACGTTCAGCTTTAGCTGATTCAGATTTAACAAGCAATTCACGACGTTTGTCGTCAAGTTCTTTAAGTTCAGCAAGTTTTTCAGCAGCAACGCCACGTGTAGCTAATTTTTTAGCGACTTCGTCGAAATCGTTACGAATACGTTTGATGTCTAACATAAGTTTCCTCCAGTTTTTTTAGCGCTCATAGGGTTAGCTGTGCCCAGATGAACAAAAAGCACAGCATGTTAACTGCTGGAGCGCAATCGCGCGGTTCCATCCAGCTTCACATCCTGTGCACTTAATTTCTATTTTTAATTGATATAACGGTAGAATTTCAGACCTGTCGCTCTATCTGCTCACAGCAACCGCAGACTTTCTGAAAGAGCTCCACTCTTACTTATCCGTACTATTTATTATACTAGATTTATTTCTTTTTGACAAATCCTGTTAGTTTTTTCATAAGGACTTGAACAAGCGTAAGCATACGAACAACTTTGTCGTTTCCGATATGTTGGCGAGCCACTTTTAAGATTTTTCCTGAGTCTTTTGAAGCAAAAAGGAATTTTCCTTTGTCTGTAAAAACTTCAAAGTGACGGCTGACTTTGTTACGAGAAACGTTAGCGCCGATTTTTTCGATGTTTTCCCAAGGAATTTGGATATAATCTTCGACGTTAGCGTCGCTATAAAATTCAAGACCTTTGTTACCGAGAAGGAATTTACCTACTTTTCCTCCCATACCAAGGTAAGAAACACCAGTAGTCGTTAATTCCACGGTAGAATTAATTGATTGAGCCATGTCATCTCCTCTGATTAAGCTTTTAGTCTATTATAACATAATAAAAAAAGAAGGACCGAAATCCTTCCTTTCTTTTATTACATCCAACCGATAACGTGAAGAACGATACCGACGATGAACAATCCGATGATGATTGTGATTGGAGAAACTTTTTTCTTAAGCAACCACATACAGAAGAATGTAAGAAGCAATCCAGCAAGTCCTGGGATCAATGCGTTCAATTGACCTTGAAGTGTGTTAGCTTGTTGTTGAGTTAAGCTAAGACCTTGTGCAACTTGACCAAGGATTTCTTGAAGTTTTTCACCTGTAACAGTTCCGTTAGGGAATTCGATGTAAGCCCCTTTAGACAATTGAGTTGAAGGAAGATCAACAGTGAATTTTACGTTTACCCAACGTTCAACCAAGGCAGCCAAGATGAACATACCAAGGATTGAAGCACCTTTAGTGATTTTTTGGATGATACCACCTGAAAGGTCTTTAGTGATTTCAGAACCAGCTTTGTAACCAAGTTCTTGAGTGTACCACAAGAATGCCATACGGATGATGTTCCATCCGAAGAAGAATAGAAGTGGACCAACGATGTTACCTGATGCAGCAAGTGAAGCACCAAGGGCACCAAGGATAGGACGAACTGTAAACCAGAAGACTGGGTCACCAACACCAGCAAGAGGTCCCATCATACCGATTTTAACCCCTTGGATAGCTGTATCATCAATATCAGCACCATTTGCGCGTTCTTCTTCAAGGGCAAGAGTTACACCGATGATTGGAGCAGCAACGTATGGGTGAGTATTGAAGAATTCCAAGTGACGTTCAAGAGCAGCAGAACGGTCTTCTTTAGATGTATAAAGTTTTTTGATAGCAGGGATCAAAGCGTATGCCCAACCTAAGTTTTGCATACGTTCGTAGTTCCAAGAACCTTGTAGGAAAGTAGAACGCCACCAAACTTTTTTACGATCAGATTTTGATAATTGAAGTTTTTCAGCCATGTTTGTACCCCTTTCTAGTAGTCTTCCAAGATATCGCCGATTGGGTCACCAGAACCTGAAACAGTTCCGCCACCATTTCCACCTTTTTCTGAAAGGTTAAGGTAGATAAGAGCCATAGCAACACCAATAGCACCAAGAGCGATAAGTGTGAAGTCTGAAACAGCTGCAAATACGAAACCTAGTACGAAGAAAGGCCAAACTTCGCTTGTAGCCATCATGTTGATAACCATAGCGTAACCTACGGCAACAACCATACCACCACCAAGTGTCATACCATCTGCCAACCAGTCAGGAATAGCATTCAACATACCTTGAACTGTTGAAGTTGGAAGAGCAAGAAGAAGTGCGATAGGAAGAGCAATACGGATACCTTGAAGAAGAAGTGCAAACATGTGAGCACGTTCAACAGCAGCGATATTACCTTTTTCAGCAGCAGCGTCAGCAGTGTGAACAACCGCAACTGAGATTGTACGAACAACCATAGTAAGAGCAAGACCTGCAACGGCAAGAGGGATGGCAACGGCAGTTGCGACACCAATACCTTTAGAAGTGAAGTCTCCACCTTTAACCATGATTACTGAAGCGGCAGTCGCAGCAAGTGCGATATCTGGTGCAACAGCGGCACCAATGTTAGCCCAACCAAGAGCGATCATTTGTAGAGAACCACCAAGGATAATACCTGCAGTCAAGTGACCAGTTACAAGACCAATCATTGTACATGAAACAAGTGGTTGGTGTAATTGGAATTGGTCAAGGATACCATCGAGACCTGCAAAGAAGGCAACAACGATGACTAAGATAATAGAAATAACTGACATTATTCTAGTTCCTTTCGTTTATAAAAGTTTTCAATGTGCAATTGTAAGCCAGAAACCACGGCTTACATGTTTTGGATAAAAACAGGAAGTTTGAATCTTTCTGACAGGTGAAAGCCCTTCATAGAAACGCTTACTTTTTGTTCCTGCCTGAAGCATTATTCAAAAATTATTGAACGTTTGCTTTTTTGATTAGATCAAACAAGTCTTTTTTAGAATCATTAGGGACTTTACGAACATCGAATGTTACGCCAAGGTCACGTAATTTTTCAAATGTAGCAACGTCATTTTTGTCCATTGACAATACGTTGTTAACCATTGTTTTACCTGTTGAGTGAGCCATTGAACCAACGTTAAGTTCTTTAATTGGCACACCGCCTTCGATAGCTTCAAGAGCTTCTTGAGGTGTTTCAAACAAGATAAGTGCGTGTGTGTTACCAAAACGAGGGTCTTTAGAAGCTTCAATCAATTTCTTGATTGGAACTACGTTTGCTTTAACACCGTTTGGTGCTGCTTGTTTGATCAAGCCTTTACGCAATTCATCTTTAGATACAGTGTCAGATGCAACGATGATACGATCAGCTTTAGAAGCTGGTGTCCAGTTTGTTGCAACTTGTCCGTGAAGAAGACGTGTGTCAATACGAGCGAGGTTAATTTTAAGTTTACCATCACCGATGACAGTTCCTTCAGGGATAGCACCTTGAGGAGCAGCTTGTGCGGCAGGCGCTGCAGCAGCTGTTTCAGCTGGGTTGAGTTCTTCAGGAAGTGCTTTAACACCGTCTTTAGACTCTTTAATGATATTTGCGGCAACTTGTTCAACACCTGCATTTGCGTCCATCATACGCTCAGTGTAGGCTTGGATAAGCATTGGCAAATTAAGACCTGTAATGATAGCCATCTTGCGGTCTGGATTTTCACCCATTACGCGACTAGCTTGGTTAAATGGAGAACCACTCCAAAGGTCAGCTAGTACGAGGATTTCATCATCAGCATCAAATTGTGCGATAGCATCGTTGAAGTGTGCATATAAATCATCAGGTCCTTCGCTTGGCATGAAAGTTACAACTTGAACTTTCTCTTGGTCACCAAAGATCATAGAACCTGATTGATGAATACCTTCAGCAAATTTACCATGGCTGGCAATAATAATACCGATACCCATTCTTGTTCTTCCTCCTTATGATTATTTTTCGTTGAAACAAAAAAGAATAATCTCCTTCCGGACAAGTCCGGCAATTCTTTTCCGTTCCAAGGAAATTTTAAGAACGATATTATTGTAAAACGTTTTCACAAAAAATGCAATAGCTTTTTGAGAAAAAATAACAGAAATCATGAAAAATTTTCAGAAACCCGCAAAATAAAGCGATTAAATTGTATAAATTGCAAAATAAAGTTCGGGAAAAACGGCATGTTTTTTGAAAGAATCATGAAAAGGTTTTGAAAACAATGAAAAAAAGAAAAAACTTCCTAAAAAGAAGTTTTTCAGAAATTTATAGAAAAATTTTCGCTAATTCTTTTGCAACACCGTCTTCTTCGTTGGTGAAGTCTGTTTGTTTATCAGCAAATGGTAGGAGTACGTCGCTAGCATTTTTCATGGCGTAACCTGTACCGGCGAAGGTCAACATTTCGGTATCGTTATGTTCATCACCAAAAGCAATCAAATCTTCTCGGTTCATGTTTAGAGTTTTTAGTAAGTACTTGAGAGCATAGGCTTTGTTGATGCCCTTAGGTGAGAATTCCAAGATATTAAGCGGTCCGCCCCATGAATCAATTTCGATTTCGTGGTTGAAGTATTTGCGCATTTCATCGGCAAGAGCATATTTGTCTTCGTGATGAGTTTGCATCAAAAGACCATTTGGATTTTCGGTAATTTTTGTTACATCAAGTGTCATTTTATCGGTGATTTTATCGACACCAAAAAGTTGTGGATTGATGATGTCGTGATTATCGGCACTGATGAAGAATTTTTTACGGTATTCACTAGCGATAAAGTCTGCTTGGATACTTTTTTGGATGTCTAGGACATCAAGCAGGTATTGTTTATCGATAGTGACGCTGTGTTCAAAGTCCCATTTTTTTTCGGGAAGGTGTGTCAAGGAACCGTTAAAGGTAATCATAGGTGTTTCAAGTTGTAAGCGGCGGTAGTGCTCAAGAGCCATGCGGTATGGACGACCTGTCGCAATAACGACCTTGTGACCTTTTTCTTGTATTTTTTTAATAGTATCAACAGTATAATCTGAGATGGTATTGTCACTGCGCAGCAGTGTACCATCCAAATCAAGAGCAATCATTTTTTTCTTTGTCATAGGTGTTATTATAACAAAAAAGAGTGGCAAAGAAAAAGAAAAGTAGGTATGATATAATGGTTTTAATAAAAAATGAGGTTACGCTAATGTATAAAATTTTTTGGAGTCATGTGTTTGCTTTAGGGATTATTTTAAGCATTACTTTCTTTCATGCAGATAGCAATGGGTTGATGAATGATGTGCTATTTTCATTGTTAACAGTGGAAATGGGATTTTTCTTTTTTTATTTTAAACACATTGTTCTACGAGTGGCAGCATTTGTCTTATGGTGTTTTTTCTACCCGAATAATTTAAATGTCTTGTTCAGTGTGGCAGATAGATCATGGGCAACGTCTGTTTTATGGTCTGCTGATGGGATGACATCATTTATGATTTATTTGGCAGTGCTAGTATTTTCATTGGTTGCAGGGACACTAAGTTTGCGAATGATTTTAAAACCTTTGAAGTTAAATCAGTATATTCAAGTATTCTTTGTGATGGGAGTAGCATTCTTTGCTAGCTTGCTTTTTCAGGTACTCCGAACATTAGGAATTACGTGGAAAGTGATTATTAATCAACACTTAAATATCTTTGAAGAAGCGGCGAAAGCTTTATCGACGATTAACATGCCTTTTATTCTTGGGTTGATGGTCGTTCAAGTCATGATGTTTGTTGTTCTTGATAATGATTAGTAGAAAAATGGAGGCGAGTTATTCTCGTCTCCATTACTTGTTTTAAAGGGTAATTTAGGTGCTTTTCTGCTATAATAAGTCTTAAGAAAGGGGGAGAAATATGGTTAAAAAGAATGTTTTGATTCACATCTTTTTTGGAATCATTTCGTTTGGCATTTATTATTACCATTTGCAAGGTCCAGATCTGGTATGGAACATGTTTTTGGCGCTGCTAGCTCTTGATTTTTCACTTCTTTCCTACTGTACAAAGCAAAAAGTGGTGAGATGGTCAAGTGGTCTCTTATGGTTGTTTTTTTATCCGAACACTTTTTATATGCTAACCGATATCGTTCATATGAATTTTACAGATTCAGTGCTATGGAATAAAACTAGCTTGATTTTGTATCTGCTGTACGTATCTAGTATTTTATTTGGTGTTTTATGTGGGATTGAAAGTGTTAAGAACATTGTGGTGACTTTTAAACTAAAAAATTATTATATCCGAATGTTTTTTATTGCAATCCTATCTTTTGTTTCGAGTTTCGCGATTCATATTGGACGTTATGCAAGGTTAAATTCTTGGGATATTTTCACTAGACCTGGTCTTGTTATTGATGAAATTTTGAATGTAATTAGCTGGAATGCTATTCATTTCGTGCTTGGTTTCACTTTTTTGCAGGTTTTATGTCTTATTTTTTTAGATCGTGAAAATTTTAAATAAAGTTATTGAAAACTGAACAATCTTTTGGTAGAATATATAAGTCGTTCGGAAATAGAAGAAAAAGCGACTATTATTAACCTTATTAAAGGAGAAACCATTTAAAAATGGAAAAGTTTTTTAAACTTAAAGAACATGGTACAGATGTTCGTACAGAAGTAACTGCTGGTTTAACAACATTCTTTGCAATGTCATATGTATTGTTCGTTAACCCATCAATCCTTTCACAAGCTGGAATGCCTACACAAGGTGTGTTCCTTGCTACAATTATCGGTGCTGTTGTAGGTACATTGATGATGGCCTTCTACGCTAATCTTCCATATGCACAAGCACCAGGTATGGGACTTAACGCCTTTTTCACATATACAGTTGTCTTTTCATTGGGTTACTCTTGGCAAGAAGCTCTTGCGATGGTATTCATCTGCGGACTTATCTCACTTGTTATTACAGTAACTAAAGTTCGTAAATTGATTATTGAATCAATTCCAGCAGCATTGAAATCAGCTATTTCAGCTGGTATCGGTATTTTCCTTGCTTATGTTGGTATTAAAAATGCCGGCTTCTTGAAATTCTCTATCGATGCTGGTACTTATACGGTAGCTGGTACTGGAGCTGATAAAGGTCTTGCTTCAATTACAGCTAACGCATCAGCTACACCAGGATTGGTCGCTTTTAACACACCAGGTGTTATACTTGCTTTGATTGGTCTTGCTATCTCAATCTTCTTTATCGTTAAAGGAATTCGTGGTGGTGTTATCCTTTCGATTGCTGTAACAACAGTTGTTGGTATTTTGATTGGTGTTGTTGATCTTGGTTCAGTTAACTGGGCTGCAACTAACTTGTCTGCTTCAATCAATGATTTGAAAGAAATCTTTGGTGTAGCTCTCGGTAGTCAAGGTCTTGGTTCATTGTTCTCAGATGCTTCACGTATTCCAGGTGTCTTGATGGCAATCCTTGCTTTCTCATTGACAGATATCTTTGATACAATCGGTACACTTGTTGGTACTGGTGAAAAAGTTGGTATTATTGCTTCAACTGGTGAAAACAAAGAGTCTAAAGCACTTGATCGTGCCCTTTATTCTGACTTAGTTGGTACTACACTAGGTGCCATCGCAGGTACTTCAAACGTTACAACTTACGTTGAATCTGCTGCAGGTATTGGTGCTGGTGGTCGTACTGGTTTGACTGCTCTTACAGTAGCCGTACTATTTGCTATTTCAAGCTTCTTTAGCCCACTTGTTTCAATCGTTCCTACACAAGCAACAGCTCCAATCCTTATCATTGTTGGTGTTATGATGCTTTCAAACCTTAAAAACGTTAAATGGGATGATCTTGGTGAAGCTGTTCCAGCATTCTTCACATCAATCTTTATGGGATTCAGCTACAGCATTACTTACGGTATCGCTGCTGGATTCATCACTTACACATTAGTTAAAATTGTAAAAGGTCAAGCAAAAGAAGTTCACGCTGTTATGTGGGTTCTTGACTTCTTATTCATTCTTAATTTCGTTAGCTTGGCTATTTTATAAAAATATAGTTTTTGACAAAAAGCTGAAGGTACGTTCTCTCACCTTCGGCTTTTTTTGTATGGTGAAAGAGGTAGAAAGCTTGTCATTAGTGAATTTAATAGCCTATTGGATAAAATCTACCTATGAAAAAACTGGCGAGACTTGGAAGGTAAGCAGAATTTTGATATAATGGACTCATGTTTTATAGTCATAATGAAGATGAGTTGATGGCTTATGGTTATCGACTCGGTCGAAAATTACAAGCAGGAGATGTTCTGGTCTTGACTGGAAATCTTGGTGCCGGTAAAACGACATTAACCAAAGGAATCGCAAAGGGCCTTGATATCGATCAGATGATTAAGAGCCCAACCTATACGATTGTTCGGGAATACGAGGGGCGTTTACCGCTCTATCATTTAGATGTTTACCGTATTGGAAATGACCCAGATTCTATTGATTTGGATGATTTCTTGTATGGTGATGGTGTTGCTGTCATCGAATGGGGTGAACTTTTAGAAGAAGATTTACTTGGCGATTATTTAGAAATCATTATCACTCCTTCAGGAGATGGTCGTGACATTGAGTTACAATCTAATGGCCCACGAAGTAAGGAGCTTTCGGAGGCTATAGAACGTGGCTGAACAAGAGGTAATCGTTGAAGAAGCCCAACTCTCTGATGCCAAAGCCTTGGTTGACTTGCTTAGTCAGGTTAGTCAAGAGACAGATTTTGTGGTTGCAGAAACGATTTTGTCACAAGAAGATATGGAGATTTTCTTGGAGCGACATTTTGAGTCTGTTAATGAAATTTGCTTGGTCGTAAGAGTTGGTAAAGAGTTGGCTGGTGTTTTAAATGTATCCAGCACTAGCTCACCACAAACTAATCATATCGGCGATATTTTCATTGCTGTGCAAGAAAAATACTGGGGATATGGTCTCGGTTCGCTTCTTATGGAAGTTGCTCTTGATTGGGCTTGCCACACGCCAGTGATTCGTCGTTTGGAGTTGACGGTTCAGGCTAGAAATAGCAGAGCTGTTCACCTTTATGAAAAGTTCGGTTTTAAGATTGAAGCTACTAAAGAACGTGGCGCAAAAACTAAAGATGGAGAATTTCTTGACGTCTACTTGATGAGTAGGTTGATAGACTAAAAGTAAACAAATGAAACTCGGAAAAAAAATTCTGCTTATGATAGCAGCAATCGTTGTGACAACAGTTGTTGCATTAGGTGTTTATATTACAAGTGCTTATAATTTCTCGACAAGTGAGCTCTCAAAAACGTTTAAGGATTACAAGACGTCTGGTTCAAGTAGCAACGCTATTAAACAGACAAAACCTTTCTCGATTCTCTTGATGGGGGTTGATACAGGGGACTCTGAACGTCATTCAACTTGGGAAGGTAACAGTGACTCAATGATTTTGGTAACTGTTAACCCTAAGACAAAGACGACAACAATGACAAGTCTTGAACGTGATATTCTTATTGAATTAACAGGTCCTGAAGATAATGATATGAATGGTGCTCAAGCTAAATTGAATGCCGCTTATGCTTCAGGTGGTGCCCAAATGGCTATCATGACCATCCAAGACTTGCTTGATATCAAAATTGATTACTATATGCAAATCAACATGCAAGGTTTGGTCGACTTGGTTGATGCTGTAGGTGGTATCACAGTCACAAATGATTTTGATTTCCCAATCTCAATTGAAGAGACAGAGCCAGAATACACGTCATCAATTGAACCTGGAACTCACAAGATTAATGGTGACCAAGCTTTGGTATACGCACGTATGCGTCACCAAGATCCAAAAGGAGACTACGGTCGTCAACAACGTCAACGTGAAGTTATCCAAAAAGTGCTTAAGAAAATCTTAGCTCTTGATAGTGTGTCATCTTACAAGAAAATTCTATCTGCTGTAAGTAAGAACATGCAAACAAACGTTGAAATTTCATCAAGTACAATTCCAAGTCTTCTTGGTTATGCGGACTCTCTAAAAAATATTGAAACGTATCAGTTAGAGGGTGAAGGACAAACGATTAATGAAATTTCTTACCAAATCGTAAGTTCTGATCATTTGCTTGAAGTGCAAAACCGTATTAAGAAACAACTTGGTTTAGAAGAAAGCACGGAATTAAAAACAACAGCAGTTCTTTCTGAGAATCTTTACGGTACTTCATCTTATTATAGTAGTGATTACAGTAGCGATTATAGCAGTTATGATAGTGGCTATAGCACAGGTTATGACACCGGTTATAGTGATTATAGCAACAGTGGCTACAGTGATTACTCAACCGATACTTATTCACAAGATGCAAGTGCTTATGCATATTAACATAAAAAAGTCGACTATTTGGTCGGCTTTTCATTTTAGATTTGAGAGGCATACAAAAAGTACTGGAATTTTCCAGTACTTTTTGTTATTGTTCTAATTCTTGGTATTTTGAAAGTGTCGTTTTGATTTGTTCAAGTCGGCTATTGCTTTCTTGTTCAAATAAGCGACGTTTGTAGTCCAATTCTTGGCTAATGCTTTCAAGTTTTGGTAATTGTTGGTTGATATTATCAATCGCTTGGTTGATTTTGGTAATATCTGCAGCAATTTTGTCACTGATATCGTTAGCATCAGTGATATCGTCTTTAATCTCTTCGCGTTTTTGGTAAGCTTGGTAAGCTGTAAATCCAGCGCATCCAGCTAGGCCTAAGGCGATAAAAGAGCTTAATTTCATGCTTCTACCTCTTTAGCAATTTGCTCTGCTAATTTTCCAAGAGCTTCAAAATCTGGTTCATGTTCTGTGAAGTTAAGTGAGAATTCGTCGTCGTTAGCATAACGTGGAATGAGATGAACATGAGCGTGGAAAACGGTTTGTCCAGCGACTTCTTCGTTATTGTTGACGATGTTCATGCCAACAGCTCCAGTCGCTTTTTGAACAGCACGCGCAACTTTTGGCAAGCGCGCAAAGAGTTCTTGTGATGTTTCTTCAGACATAGCAAGGACGTTACGAACGTGTTCTTTTGGAATGAGGAGAGTGTGTCCTTTAGTTGTTTGTGAAATGTCTAAGAAAGCTAAGACTTTATCGTCTTCATAAACTTTTGATGACGGAATGTCACCTGCGATAATTTTACAAAAGATGCAATTTTCCATTTGAATCACCTATAATCCTTTGATTTTGTTATAATTATTATATCAAAAAAATGTGGGTAGCTTATGTTAAAAATTGAAAATGTCACAGGTGGATACATTAATATCCCTGTTTTAAAAAATATTTCTTTTGAAGTTGGTGACGGTGAGTTGGTCGGCTTGATTGGGCTAAATGGTGCTGGGAAATCAACGACGATTAATGAAGTTATCGGACTTTTGACACCTTATCAAGGAAAGATTACGCTTGACGGCTTGACTTTGGTTGATAACCAAGCAGAGTATCGCAAAAAGATTGGCTTTATTCCTGAAACGCCAAGCTTGTATGAAGAGTTAACTTTACGTGAGCATTTAGAGACGGTTGCTATGGCTTATGACTTTGATTTTGATGAGGCGATGGCGCGTGCCAAGGAATTGCTAAAACTTTTCCGTTTGTCTGATAAGCTTGAGTGGTTCCCGATTAATTTTTCAAAAGGGATGAAGCAAAAGGTTATGATTGTCTGCGCCTTTATGATTGATCCTCATTTGTTTATCGTTGATGAGCCATTTTTGGGGCTAGATCCTTTGGCGATTTCTGATTTGACAGATTTGCTAGCGCAGGAAAAATCAAAAGGCAAAGCTATTTTGATGTCAACGCACGTGCTAGATGCTGCTGAAAAAATGTGTGATCGATTTGTGATTTTGCATCATGGTCAAGTGCGTGCAATGGGAAATCTAGCTGAATTGCGTCAAGCTTTTGGAAAAGAAGATGCTAGTTTGAACGATATTTACATGGCTTTAACTAAAGAGGGATAGAAATGAAAGAAGTTTTTCGAAAACGACGCAGCCTCTTTTTAGGGCAATGTCTGAAATACTTGCGTTATGTCTTAAATGATCATTTTGTCTTGGTCTTGCTTTTCTTATCAGGCTTTTTGATGGTCCAATACGGTGAGTTATTAAAGCATTTTCCAAAGCAACATTGGTGGCTTGATGTCATTTTGGTCATTGTGACGCTTGCTCTTCTTAGTCTTGGTAGCATTGCAACTTATATTGAGGCACCAGATAAGCTATTTTATTTGCCAAAGGAAGAAGAAGTGGTGGCTTGGATTCACCAAGCAAGAGTCCGTTCTTTTGGTGTTTGGGCAGTGCTACAAACAGCTGTTTTCTTGTTGCTAGCACCTATTTTCTTTAAATTAGGTTTCTCAGTTCCTGTTTTTGTGGTCTGTTTACTTGCTTTACTTGCTATTAAGTGGGTGATTATGGCGAGAAAGGAACAAGTCTTTTTTAGAGCTGGGCATTTTTCTTGGGAAGCTGCCATTACTTATGAAACCAAGCGCCGTCAATCTATTTTGAAATTCTTTGCCCTCTTTACAACGGTTAAAGGAATTTCGGCAAGTGTCAAACGTCGTGTTTACTTAGATAAGATACTCGGTTTGGTTAAGAAACGTCACGATAAAACGTGGTCGAACCTTTATCTCAGGGCCTTTCTTCGTAGTTCGGATTATCTGGCTTTAACTTTGCGTCTGGTTTTATTAGGTGTTCTTGCTTTGTTGTTTATTCCAAATCATCTAGTAGCAGCTGGACTTGCTTTAATTTTTAATTATCTTTTACTGTTTCAGTTGTTAGGACTTGCTCAACATTTTGAGTATCAATATTTAACACGCTTATACCCCATTTCAGAAGCGCAGAAAATGGCGAATTTAAAGGCTTTGCTACGAACTTTATCTTATATGATTTGCTTGCTTGATGTGTTATTATGTTTTTCTTTGAAGGCTGCAGGGCTTTTGATTTTGATTACTGTAATTGTTACAGAATGGTATCTTCCTTACAAAATTGCGAAGATGATTGACTAGGGGCTGTAAAACAAGTAAAATAAAAGTGAAGAAAAGTATTAACGTATTATATATGAAAGAAAAGGAGGGCAGACAGGTGACAACAGTATCAGATCAGGAATTGACAATGACACCACTTCGAGGAAAAAGTGGGAAAGCCTTTATTGGTCAATATCCGAATGGTGAAAAAATCTTTATCAAGTTTAACACGACACCAATTTTACCAGCTCTTGCTAAAGAGCAGATTGCGCCACAATTGTTGTGGGTGCGTCGCACTGGTAATGGCGATACAATGAGTGCACAAGAATGGCTTGATGGAAGAATTTTGACTAAAGAGGATATGGGTAGTAAACAGATTGTCCATATTCTTTTGCGTTTACACAAGTCACGACCATTGGTTAACCAATTGTTACAGTTAAACTATAAGATTGAAAATCCATATGATTTGTTGGTTGACTGGGAAAAAAATGCACCGTTGCAAATTCGTGAAAATACGTATTTGCAAGGTATTGTAAAAGAACTAAAACGTAGCTTACCAGAATTTCGTTCTGAAGTTGCGACCATTGTACATGGGGACATCAAACACAGTAACTGGGTTATCACAACAAGTGGTATGATTTACCTTGTTGACTGGGATTCTGTTCGTTTGACAGATCGAATGTACGACGTAGCCTTTCTTTTGAGTCACTACATTCCTTACACACGTTGGGGTGAGTGGTTGAATTATTATGGCTATAAAGACAATGAAAAAGTACGCAGTAAAGTTGCTTGGTATGGACAATTTTCATATCTATCACAGATTTTGAAATGTTTTGACAAACGTGATATGGAACACGTCAATCAAGAAATTTACGGCTTACGAAAATTTAGGGAGTTAGTTAGTAAAAAGAAATAATGCGAGTTAGAAGACGTAAGGGTGCTGAGGAGCACTTAGAAAATAACCCACACTATGTTATCTTAAATCCAGAAGAAGCAAAAGGACATTGGCGTGAAGTCTTTGGTAATGATAACCCAATCCACATCGAAGTTGGTTCAGGAAAAGGAGCATTCATTACAGGAATGGCTTTGCAAAATCCAGATATTAACTATATCGGAATTGACATTCAAGTATCAGTACTTAGCTATGCTTTGGACAAAGTTCTAGATAGTCAAGCACCAAATGTACGTTTGTTGCTAGTTGATGGCTCTGATTTGACAAATTATTTTGCGGATGGCGAAATTGATTTGATGTATTTGAATTTCTCAGATCCATGGCCTAAGAAACGTCACGAAAAACGTCGTTTGACTTACAAAACATTCTTAGATACTTACCGTCAAATTTTACCTGAACACGGTGAAATCCACTTTAAAACTGATAACCGTGGCTTGTTTGAATACAGCTTGGCAAGCTTCTCACAATACGGCATGATTTTAAAACAAGTTTGGCTTGATTTGCATGCTAGTGATTTTGAAGGAAATGTCATGACTGAATATGAAGAAAAATTCTCTAAAAAAGGTCAAGTCATTTATCGTGTGGAAGCACAGTTTCAGTAAATAGCTAATGTTAGCAAAAAGAAGTTAGGAGACTAATCTTCTTTTGGAGAGGTTACTTAGTGGAGAAGCGTAAATGAATTTTAGGTTTCGAGGGTTCAAGTCCCTTCCTCTCCTTACACAATTGAATAGAAAAAGAAACGTCCTTTGATTTTTTAAACAAATCTGAATGTTTGGGGCGTTTTTTGCTTCTTTAATGGTTTTAGCGATTAAATAAGAAAAAAGGGGATAAGATTATGAAAAGAAAAACTCACTGGAGTTAATGGCGGTATATCCTTATAAATCGTTATTTAGGTGATGCGGCAAGTGCTTAATGTGGGAAAACTTGCTTAGAATAGTGAGGCTGTATGCTTTTAGGTAGAATAAAAGAATTATTATATAAGTATCAAGGCTGGTTGACCTATCTTGGGGCTTTGGTAGCATTTAATTTGATGTTGAAGCTGGCTTATGATGAGATTGTTATTAATCATAAGAATCCTGTGGAACTACTCATTTCAATTATTATATTAGGTGTGAGTTTATTGGCATCTTATCTCAATCGAAGACGTCACATGTTATCCTACTTTATCCTTGAAAGTTCTGATTACATTAATATGTATGCCCTTGATTTGAATTATCGTTTTATGGCTATCAATCGAAATGATATTCGTCTCATGCAAGAAATTTTTAAATTCACTCCAAAGATTGGTGATTGTCCGCTACGGCATTTGGATGCTGAAAGGGCTGCAGAGTTAAAAGCTAATGTCGATAGAGCACTGAAAGGTGAGACTTTTACGTCCTTAGATACTATCGAATATGATGGTAAGACACTTTATTGGCAGAATATGTTTTCACCGATTTATAATCGTCGCAAGAAAATTATTGGAGCTTTTTCGATTGTTGTTGATGTGACGGAGCAACGAAAACAAGAACTCGAAATGCAGAGATTGGCGTATGAAGATGTCTTAACTCAGGTTCATAATCGTCGCTATATTGAGCTGGCCTTTGATGAATGTGTGTTAAATAAGACAAATCCAATTACGGTTATCATGTCTGATTTGAATAAATTTAAGGAAGCTAATGATACTTATGGTCATTCTTGTGGTGACCAGATATTGATTGAGTATGGTGATTTGCTAATAAAAATTATGCCAAAGAATGCTGTTGTCGCAAGACTTGGTGGTGATGAATTTGCTATATTGTTGCCGAATGTTTCGGAACGGCAAGCTAAGATTTTGGTTGACCTTATCAAACTTGAGATGAAGGTTAAAGCAATGCCAGTTACAGCTTCACTAGGCTATTACACTGATAGTTATGAATCACGTAAAACATTTGCCGATTTCTGTGCCCTTGCCGATAAAAAAATGTATCAAGATAAAAATCAGAAAGGATAAAGCTTATGATCTATCAAGATGTTGTTATTGTTATTCCTGCCTTTGAACCTGATCAACGCATGCTAGAATTGTTAAGAGATATTCGAGCGCGTGAAAGTAAGCCTTTTGAAATTGTCCTTGTTGATGATGGTAGTGGTCCTGCTTATGAAGCTTTGTTTACTGAAGCTAAGGAAAAATACGCTTGTCATTTATTGACTCACGCTGAAAATAAAGGTAAAGGGCGTGCTTTAAAAACAGCCATTTCTTACATTCTTGAGCATTTATCACAAGCTAAAGGGATTGTTACCATTGATTCTGATGGTCAGCACACCTATGAAGATACACTTAAATGTTTGGATGAATTTCTAAAATATCCAGATAGCTTGATACTTGGTGTGAGAAAATTTGAAAATTCTGTTCCGCTCCGCAGCCGATTTGGTAACCTTTTGACGCGTGATGTTTTGGATGCTTTTACGGGTATGAAAGTCTCTGATACGCAAACGGGTCTTCGTGTTTTGCCAATGACTTGGTTAAAAAGAATGCTTGACGTAGAAGGAGAACGTTATGAATTTGAGATGAACATGCTTTTAGCAGCTAAGGAAGATGGTATCCCAATTCGTGAAGTTGGTATTGCAACGATTTATCTCGATGAAAATCAATCGTCACACTTTGATGTTATTCGAGATTCGCTTCGCATTTACAAGGTCTTCTTTAAGTACATCTTCTCATCACTTTTCTCATTCTTAGTGGATATTGTTGCTTTTACGATTTTGATTTCACTCTTTAATGGCTTAAGTCTTAGTGCTGTTACCCTTGCTTCGGTTTTGGCACGCGCCATTTCATCAGTGGTGAATTATTTCTTGAATCACAAGGTTGTTTTCAAGAAAGGTAAAGCCAGCAGCGCCATTAAGTACTTTATCCTTGTCATTGTGCAAATCATGGTATCAAGTCTTTTGGTAACCATAGTCGGAAATGCCTTGACAGCTGTTCCGATTTCAATCGTGAAAATTGTTGTTGATGGTTTGCTCTTCTTTGTGAGCTACTTTATTCAAAAACATTTAGTCTTTAGTGGAGGTGGAAATGAAGAAGCTTAAAAACTTACTATATATTGCCGCCTTTGCCACCACGGTCTTTTACTTGACTTGGCGTTTATTTGCGACGATTCCATGGCACGATTCTTGGTTTGCTTTGATTTTTGGGATTTTGTTATGGCTTAGTGAAGTGGTCTCAGCCATTACGGGATACATTCTTATTTTGAATAAGCAGAAGAACTTCGAGCTGAAAAAACCAGAGATTTCTTATGACCGTTATCCTGATGTTGATGTCTTGATTGCCACGCATAATGAAGACCCTGATTTACTTTATAAGACAATTAATGCCTGTACTTACTTAGATTATCCTGATAAATCAAAGGTTCGCATCTTTGTCTGTGATGATACCAATCGTCCAGCAGTTGCTAAAATCGCAGAAGAACTTGGTGTTGGGTATTTTGGTTTATCTGATAATAAAGATGCTAAATCAGGAAACTACAATAATGCGCTTAGTAAAACATCAGCTCCGCTTGTGGCAACTTTTGATGCGGATATGATTCCATACCGTGAATTTTTGATGGAAGCTGTGCCATATTTCATTGAGCAAGTTGAGGCTTATGAAAGAGGTGACAAGTATGACAAACCAAAAATTGGCTTGATTCAAACTCCACAAAGCTTTTACAATGCGGACATTTTCCAATACAATCTGTTCTCAGAAGAAACTTTGCCTAATGAACAAGATTTCTTTTCAAAAGAAATCAATGTTTTCAACAATGCGCGTGGTGCAGCGGTTTACACCGGTTCAAACACGGTTATTTTCCGCAAGGCTATTGAAGATGTTGGTGGCTTTCCGACAGATACTATCACTGAGGATTTTGAACTTGGGGTTCGAATGAATGCGGCAGGTTATGTCAATTATTCAACGAAACGTCCAATGGCTAGTGGTTTAACACCGACAGACTTAAAGAGTGTTATCAAGCAGCGTGTTCGTTGGGGACGTGGGGTTATTAAGAGTAGTTATAACATGAACGTCTTCTTCAATAAAAACTTGACCAAGGGACAACGTTTGGTTTACATCAATGGTTATCTGTACTGGTGGTCATTCTTTAGACGTTTGCTGTACATTTTAGCTCCGATTTTGTACACGGTCTTTCATGTGCGTGTAGTAGTGTCAAATATTTGGTTGCTCTTCTTTTTCTGGTTACCAAGTTACGCTTTGACGCGTCTATCCATGCGGGAAGTTTCCAAAGAATATCGTACGCAAGTTTGGGGTGAAATTGTTGAAACCATTTTTGCGCCTTATTTAGTGATTCCTTTGATGATGGAGTCTTTCGGGATTAGTGAAAAGAAATTTAAGGTTACCAGAAAAGGAAACGACTCCTCATGGACCTTATATCTGTATGCTATCCCTTATGCGGTTCTTTGGCTGCTAGCTATGTATGGTTTGGTAACCTTTAACTATGGTAAATTTGGTTCAGAACTTTTCTATGGTAGTATCATTAGTTTCTGGCTCTTTTATCACATTGTTAACTTGACCTTTGCTATTTTCTGTGCGATTGGTCGTCCTCTTTATCGAGGCAGTGAACGTTTCCCTGTTGATGAACCGATGACTATCGAGGTTGATAATGATTCTTACCAAGTGAGGGTCTGTGATATTTCAGAAACAGGTATTTCCTTTAGTTCTAACTTGCCACTTTATTTGCCAAAAACGAAAGAAATAACGCTTCACTTGCAATCACGCGATTATCGTGCGAGAGCTAAAGGTCATGTGGTTCGTGTTGCGGTTGGTGAAAAATGCTGGCGCTACGGTGTGCAATTTACGGAAGTTAATCCAGCTGATATTCGTGAATTTTATCAATACATTTACGACCGTATCAATCACAATTTACCAACGCATAAGGATTCTTGGATGACAACTTGGGATGATTTGCTTGAAAACTTTAACCGACGTTTCCAAAGTAATGAACGTCCAGTTTCAGCATACGACCAAATTGCCTTACCAAAAGTGCGTCTAAATGAGGATGTTGAATACAACGGTACAAAACGTCAACTTAGAAAGACGAATTATTACTACATGACTTTTTCTGGGCAACTAGAAAAACCACGAAGAAAGCCGATTGTCGACTTTATCTATCATGACATGTTCTTCAAGCTTGCCTTTGTCTCTTACGATATTGATAGAGATGAGTCACTGTACCAAGTGGTGAATCTTCCAGCTCTAGAAAAATTACCTGCTTTTAAAGCTTTAGCAAATGAATGGAGGGAAAAAGTATGATAACGATTTTGAGATTACTTTTGTTCTTTGCTATTACTATGGGGTATGATGCCTTTTTCCGTAATGGGTTGAAGATGAATCGTCGATTGACTTGGGTCTTTACTTTTGCATTTATTACCTTGGTCTTGCATCTTGGTAGTTTAGTTGGTGAGATGCTTGAGACGGTTTATGTCTTATCTGCTATAGGCTGTCTATTAAGTCTTTACTATTTGTGGTCGGTTTGGAAGAAAAGGGTTAAGGTTTGTAGGTTGGATTACATCTCTATTGGCATGTTTTTTTACCTGCTTTTATTTGGGATGACACTTTGGAACTCTCCAATCTTGCACTACGACAATTTTACTCACTGGGCAACTATCGTAAAATTTTTCCATATCAACAACGCTCTTCCAACGCAGTATGATACGATTATCAGTTATTATACTTATCCTGTTGGTAGCTCACTCTTTATTTATTTCTTTACGACTATTGTTGGTTTTTCGGAAGGCAGTATGCTAGTTGGACAATTCTTCCTCATTGCATCCTGTCTATACGCTATGTTTGGCGCTTTGCGTGATGAACGTCGCGTTCTGATGGTTGCTATGGTATTTGCTTCATTTGCAGTCTTTAATACCTTTAATGTCGCCATTCGATTAAATAATTTGCTGGTTGATTTCTTGTTACCAGCACTTGCCTTGGCGGCTATAGCAGGTTGCTTTGCTTATCGCAATCGTTTCTGGATGATGTCGCTTCATACGGCAGTTGTTCTTGGACTGCTTAGCATTGTCAAAGTTAGCGGACTCTTCTTTGTTCTGTTAGCTTTGGTTGTTTATATTGCTTGCGTTGTACGTTTGTTGGTCCGTAAAAGAGCACGTCTAAAAGCGCTTATCATGATGGTGACAACTATTTTGGCAAGTTTCTTGCCGTTTATCATCTGGCAAAAACATGTGTCTAATAATTTTCCTAATGCAGCAAGTGCTAAACACGCGGTGTCAATGGCTGACTTGGGTAAAATCTTGACTGGTCATGTTTCAGGAGGGGTGCCAGAAAAAATCATCAAGCTCTTTATTAAATCAGTCTTTGATGTGACTAGTCTATCAACTCAAGGTATTATCATCATCAATGTGATTTTGTTAGTCGCCTTTATCATTCTTGGCATTCGTTTGAAACATAAAAAAGATGTTTTGTTGACCTGGCTTTTCATTGATATTTCCATTGTGACTTATTACATTAGTATTTTGTTGATGTATTTGACAGCAATGCCGACAGACGAAGCTCTTCAACTAGCTGGTTTTGAACGCTATGCGTCAAGTATGGTTATCTTTGCTTTTGGTTACATGGTCATGGCGCTTGCTTGGGTAATGGATGAGTGCCTTTATGAGCAAATCCTCAGCAAGCGTAACGCCAAGTCTTATAAGACTTTGTTAAATAAACGGCTTTACCAATACGCAACGCTTGTATTAGCGATTTATGCGGTGGGAATGCTATTATCTGAAAACAACAGCATTGTCTTTAACAACAACCAAGAAACCAATAAAGTTTCTAAAGAGCTCCATAAATTAACAGGTAACAATATGGATTCGTCTAAAAAACGAATTCTTGTGGTAACAGCAGATAAAGAACATGTGGATAGTTTCTTTGTGCAATATGCTAGTCGTTACTATCTTTGGGATGTTAACGTTGATGCCAGGGAAAACTTTGTCCAAGCAGATAAGGAATTTCTTGAATTGATGAAGTCTTACAGTAACAACGCAACAAGTTATTACCTTTGGAATGAAAATATTGAAGCAAGGGATGATTTCACCTTTACGGATAAAGATTTTATTGCCATGCTAAAAACTTATGATGAGGTTGTTATTTTGGATGATCACTACACCTTCAATGCTTTGACGAAGAAACTTTTCGGACGTACCTATGCTCCAGGAGTTTACAAGACATCTGATATTCTTGCGGGAAAAGGATGATATTTCCCATTCTATCAAGCTTTTGACTTGTCAAAGACCTTAAATTATGTTACTATAATATAAAATAAGTAGAAGGAGGCGGAGTTTGTGACTTCGCCTCTTGTGTGTGCTTAAAGTCATTTTGCTGACGGATAAGCTTTTAACGCATACTACTAATACCGTTGGTTTTACGACAAGTGAGCCAATGTGATGAACTTTCTATTTTGATATTGATAGAAGAAGGAGGGGATTCTTATCGCAAACGCAAATACAATCATTGAATTGGTTACAAAAGCAGTTGCGCCTGCTATTAAAGATCCGTTCGAATTGGTTGATGTTGAGTATGGAAAAATGGGCAGCGACTATGTCCTTAGTATCTTGATTGACAAACCAGGAGGGATCACCGTAAATGATACAGCTGATTTGACTGAAATCATTAGTCCTCTACTTGATGCCATCAAACCAGACCCATTCCCAGAACAATACATGTTGGAAGTGTCTAGCCCTGGTTTGGAGCGTCCATTGAAGACTAAAGAAGCTCTTGAAAAAGCTGTAGGTTCTTATGTCAATGTTAGTCTTTACAAAGCTATTGATAAAGTTAAGGTATTCCAAGGAGACCTTGTAGCTTTTGATGGTGAAACATTGATTATTGATTATTTGGACAAAACACGCAAGAAAACCGTTGAAATTCCATATTCAACAGTTGCAAAGGCGCGTTTGGCAGTGAAATTGTAGTCAAACTACTATAACAAACTACAATCTGATTTTACTTAGATATAAACGAAAGGATTACGTCCTGCTTAGCCATGCAGGGCAATGAAAAAAATGAGCAAAGAAATGCTAGAAGCCTTCCGTATTTTGGAAGAAGAAAAACACATTAACAAAGACGATATCATCGACGCTGTCAAAGAATCTTTGAAATCAGCTTATAAACGTCGTTATGGTCAATCTGAATCATGTGTTATTGAATTCGACGACAAAAAAGGTGACTTTAAAGTCTACACAGTTCGTGAAGTTGTTGAAGAAGTTTTTGATAGCCGTCTAGAAATCAGCTTGTCAGATGCATTGAAAATTAGCTCAGCTTACGAACTAGGTGACAAAATTCGCTTTGAAGAATCTGTTGCTGAATTTGGTCGTGTGGCTGCTCAATCAGCTAAACAAACAATCATGGAAAAAATGCGTCGTCAAATTCGTGAAGTGACTTACAATGAGTACAAACAACACGAAGGCGAAATCATGACTGGTACTGTTGAACGCTTCGACCAACGTTTCATCTATGTTAACCTTGGTTCTCTTGAAGCACAATTGTCACACCAAGACCAAATTCCTGGTGAAACATGGAAATCACATGACCGTATCGAAGTTTACGTTTACAAAGTTGAAAACAATCCAAAAGGTGTTAACGTCTTTGTAAGCCGTAGCCACCCTCAATTTATCAAACGTATCATGGAACAAGAAATTCCTGAAGTATTTGACGGAACTGTTGAAATCATGAGCGTTTCACGTGAGGCTGGAGATCGTACAAAAGTTGCTGTTCGTAGCCACAATCCAAACGTTGATGCTATCGGTACAATCGTTGGTCGTGGTGGAAGCAACATCAAAAAAGTTATCAGCAAATTCCATCCAAAACGTTACGATGCTAAAGCTGGCGTAGAAGTTCCTGTTGAAGAAAACATTGACGTTATCCAATGGGTTGAAGATCCAGCAGAATTCATCTATAACGCTATTGCACCAGCTGAAGTTGATATGGTTCTTTTCGACGAAGAAGACAGTAAACGTGCAACTGTTGTTGTTCCTGACAACAAATTGTCACTTGCTATCGGTCGTCGTGGACAAAACGTTCGTTTGGCCGCACACTTGACTGGCTACCGTATCGACATCAAATCTGCTTCAGAATACGAAGCTCTTGAAGCTGAACGTGAAGCTAAAGCAGCTGAAGCACAAGAAGCACCAGCTGAGGAAGTTGTTGAATCTGCTGATACAGAAGTTGTAGCAAACGACGCAGAATAAGAAAGATAGAGGTGTTTCATGGCTAAAACACGTAAAATACCTTTAAGAAAATCAGTTGTTTCAGGTGAAGTGATTGATAAACGTGATTTACTTCGCATTGTTAAAAATAAGGAAGGTGAGATTTTTATCGATCCAACTGGTAAGCAAAACGGACGTGGCGCTTACATCAAACTTGATAATGCAGAAGCTCTTCAAGCCAAAGAAAAACGCGTCTTTAACCGTAGCTTTTCAATGGAAGTTCCTGAATCATTTTATGATGAATTGATTGCTTACGTAGATCACAAAGTCAAAAGAAGAGAGTTAGGTCTTGAATAACCACCAAAGATTGTCAAATTTAATTGGACTAGCACAGCGTGCAGGAAAAGTCATTTCTGGAGAAGAATTGGTCATTAAGGCCATCCAATCTGGCAAAGCAAAACTTGTTTTTCTGGCAAATGATGCTGGTGATAATTTGACAAAGAAAACAACTGATAAAAGTCATTATTACAAAGTAGAAGTCTCCACAGTGTTTAACACACTGGAATTAAGTGCTGCGCTTGGTAAACCACGTAAAGTGGTTGCCATAGCAGACGCTGGATTTTCAAAGAAAATGAGGACTCTTATGAACTAACAGAATAGGAGGACATCAATTGTCAAAGAAAAGATTATATGAAATCGCTAAAGAATTGGGCAAATCAAGCAAAGAAGTTGTTGACTATGCTCAAGAGCTAGGACTTGATGTGAAAAGCCATTCTTCTAGCGTTGACGAATCTGATGCCAAACGAATTGCGGCGAAATTCTCAGGAAATGCCAAACCAGCTGCGGCAAAAGCCAAAGTTGAAAAAGCAGCCGAGAAAACAGTTGCAGAAGCTCCTAAAGCAGCTCCTGCTAAACCTCAGAGCCGTAATTTTAAGGCAGAACGTGAAGCGCGTGCTAAAGCCGAAGCTGAAAAACGAGCTAAAGGTGGCGATAAAAAGCGCAATAACAATCAAGGACGCGACAATCGTTCTAATCGTGACAGACAAGAGAATGCCCAAAATAATCGCAAACAACGCGATCGCAATTCTCAAAATCATAATCGAAGAGATCAACAGCGTGATAATCACCAAAGAGATCAACGAAACGATCGCAATCAAGCAGCAAAACCACGTATCGATTTCAAGGCACGTGCAGCTGCATTGAAAGCAGAACAAAATGCTGAGTATTCTCGCCAAAGTGAAAATCGCATTCACGAAAAAGAAGCCGCTAAGCGTAAAGCAAAAGCAGCTAAAGAACAAGAGCACAAAGCTCGTGTGGAAGCTAAAACTAAGGCTGAAGAACACAAAGCAAAAGCAGCAAAACCTGCAGCGCCTGCCCCTAAACATGTGGTAGCAGAACAAGCAGCACCTGCTGTAGATAAACGTCGTAAGAAACAAGCTCGTCCTGAAAAATCACGTGATTATGAACGTGATAATGAAGATGGACCACGCAAGAATAGAAAAAACTGGAATAATCATAACCAAGTGAGAAATCAAAGAAATAGTAACTGGAATAATAACAAGAAAAACAAAAAAGGTAAACATAACAATCGTAACAACGCTCCAAAACCTGTAACAGAGCGTAAGTTCCACGAATTACCTAAAGAATTTGAATACACTGAAGGCATGACTGTTGCTGAAATCGCAAAACGTATCAAACGCGAACCAGCAGAGATCGTTAAGAAACTCTTCTTGATGGGTGTTATGGCCACTCAAAACCAATCCCTCGACAGCGATACAATTGAATTGTTGATGGTTGATTATGGTATTGAAGCACACAAAAAAGTCGAAGTTGACGAAGCTGATATCGAACGCTTCTTTGCTGACGAAGGCTACCTCAACCCAGACGAAATGGTTGAACGTGCTCCTGTCGTAACTATCATGGGACACGTTGACCACGGTAAAACAACCCTTCTTGATACCCTTCGTAATTCACGTGTCGCTACAGGTGAAGCTGGTGGTATCACTCAACACATCGGTGCTTACCAAATCGTTGAAAATGGTAAGAAAATCACCTTCCTTGATACACCAGGTCACGCGGCCTTTACATCAATGCGTGCGCGTGGTGCCTCAATCACAGATATCACTATCTTGATTGTTGCCGCTGATGACGGTGTTATGCCTCAAACAGTCGAAGCCATTAACCACTCTAAAGCTGCTGGTGTCCCAATCATCGTTGCCATCAACAAGATTGATAAACCAGGTGCTAACCCAGAACGTGTTATCGGTGAATTGGCAGAACACGGAATCATCTCAACTGCTTGGGGTGGTGACTGTGAATTCGTTGAAATTTCAGCCAAATTTGGTAAAAACATTGATGAATTGCTAGAAACAGTTCTTCTTGTTGCTGAAATGGAAGAATTGAAAGCTGACCCAACAGTTCGCGCTATCGGTACTGTTATCGAAGCTCGTCTTGATAAAGGTAAAGGACCTGTGGCAACCCTTCTTGTCCAACAAGGTACTCTTCATGTTCAAGACCCAATCGTTGTTGGTAACACATTCGGTCGTGTTCGTGCCATGGTTAATGACCTTGGACGCCGTGTTAAAGTGGCAGAACCATCAACACCAGTATCAATCACTGGTTTGAACGATGTGCCTATGGCAGGTGACCACTTCGCGGTTTACGAAGATGAAAAAGCTGCGCGTGCAGCCGGTGAAGAACGTGCTAAACGTGCTTTGATGAAACAACGTCAAGTCACTCAACGTGTTAGCCTTGAAAACCTCTTTGATACCCTTAAAGCAGGTGAAGTTAAGACTGTTAACGTCATCATCAAAGCCGACGTACAAGGTTCTGTTGAAGCCCTAGCAGCCTCACTTCTTAAGATTGATGTTGAAGGTGTTAAAGTCTCAGTTGTTCACTCAGCCGTAGGTGCTATCAACGAATCAGACGTTACGCTTGCTGAAGCATCAAATGCCTTCATCATTGGATTTAACGTCCGCCCTACACCACAAGCTCGCGAACAAGCAGAAGCTGATGAAGTAGATATTCGTCTTCACTCAATCATCTACAAAGTTATCGAAGAAGTTGAAGATGCTATGAAAGGTATGCTTGACCCTGAATACAAAGAAAAAATCATCGGTGAAGCTCTTATCCGTGAAACATTCAAAGTATCTAAAGTTGGTACAATCGGTGGATTCATGGTTACAAATGGTAAAATTACGCGTGATGCTAGCGCTCGTGTCATCCGTGACGGTGTCGTTATCTTCGACGGTAAACTTGCCAGCCTTAAACACTTCAAAGATGACGTTAAAGAAATCGGTAACGGTCAAGAAGGTGGTTTGATGATTGAAAACTACAACGATATTAAAGTTGATGACGTTATCGAAGCTTACGTTATGGAAGAAATTAAACGTTAATTCCCATTGAGACTGAAGTCTCTAATGGGAATACGGCAAGCACTATGGTGCCTTGCCTAGACGTCGAAACGCTCCATTTTCTAAGAGACTAAAATCTCTAATGAGAATATGGCAATCCCTATGTAGCTTTTCTTAAACGTTATAGTTATAAATGAATAAAAGCTAGGCTTGCTTAGCCTAGCTTTTTCAAAAAGATTAGAAAGGAAATGATTATGGCTAATCATCGTGTTGATCGTGTTGGTATGGAAATCAAACGCGAAGTCAATGAAATTTTACACAAAAAAGTTCGTGACCCACGTGTTCAAGATGTGACAATTACTGATGTTCAAATGCTTGGAGACCTTTCAATGGCTAAAGTGTATTACACAATACACTCTGAACTTGCATCAGATAACCAAAAAGCCCAAATTGGTCTTGAAAAAGCTAAAGGTACAATCAAACGCGAACTCGGTCGCAACTTGACAATGTACAAAATTCCAGATTTGACATTCATCAAAGATGAATCAATCGAATACGGAAATAAAATCGATCAAATGCTTCGTGATTTGGAAGCTAAAAAATAAATTTTAGTTAACTAGAATTTTATATGAGAAAGGTCTGCCACTTGGCAGGCCTTTTTTTAGTGTGATATAATGAAAGTGTTTTAGCGAGGAATATTGAGAAGATGAAAATTACGGTTTATTTGGGGTCAAGTTTTGGGAATGACCCGATTTATAAGGAAAATATCATTGAATTAGGTCATTGGTTAGCCAAACAGAAGCATCAATTAATCTATGGTGGCAGTAAAGATGGTCTAATGGGCATTTTGGCAGATACGGTTTTAGCTGATGGCGGAGAGGTTTATGGCATTATTCCGCTTGATTTTAAAAAGCGTGAAAAAGCTCATTTGCATTTAACAGAGCTAACTTTGGTGGCTGATATGGATGAGCGTAAGCGACTCTTAATGGATAATGGGGAGCTTTTTTTGGCTTTTCCAGGTGGTCCCGGAACCCTTGAGGAAATTGTCCAAGCTTTTTCTTGGGCACGCATTGGGCTCCATCATAAACCGTGTCTTTTTCTTAATTTGAATGGTTATTATAACCCTCTCAAAGACCTTTTTGACCAAATGGTGACTACGGGATTTTTGAGACAAGAAGACCGCGATAAGGCCATTTTTGTAGATGATTTAAAGGCTCTGCAAGAATTTGTAAAAGCTTATCAAAGCGAGGAAAAATAATGAATCTTAAAGCTTTATTTGCAAGCGATAAAGAGTTGATAGCGATTTTAACCATAATAGCTGAGCTTGAGCTGCCAGATGCTTGGTTAGCTGCGGGGACACTTCGTAATTACGTTTGGAATGCCTTATCAGGAAAGCCGGGTTTGTCGGATGCAAGTGATTTGGATCTTGTTTTTTTTGACCCTGAGACAACTTATGAGAAGACTCAAGCTATTCAAGAACAGCTTCAAGCAGCTTACCCTAGTTATCAATGGGAAGTCAAAAATCAGGTCTTTATGCATGGTCATAGTCCGCACACAGCCCCTTATCAAAATGCTAGAGATGCTATCAGTAAATATCCAGAACGCTGTACAGCTATAGCAGCACGTTTAAAAGATGGTGATTTAGAATTATTTTTGCCTTACGGTGATGATGATATTGTTAATTTTGTCGTCCAACCCACTCCACATTTTTTAGCTGATAAAGAACGTATGACAGTTTACCATGACCGCTTGAAAAAGAAAGATTGGCAAAAGAAATGGCCGCGCTTGCAAATTCTAGCGTAAAGAACTAGAATGAAGGTGTAAAGTCTCTTCTAAATTACTCAGAACACAAGCTTATTTGTGTTTAAAGTCCGAAATGTTAGGTTTCGGGCTATTTTTTGCAGTTATGGTTGACAAATGTAGACGATAGAAATATAATTAATTTACAAATGTAAACCAAAAAGATATTTAGAAAGGAATGCTATGTCAATTTCAAAATCAGAATGGGAGATCATGCGCGTGATTTGGGCCAAAGATGCGGCAACGAGTGGTCAGATTCTTGATATTCTAGGTGAAAAAAATAGCTGGACAGCCTCAACGGTTAAGACTTTTTTGAAACGTCTAGTTGATAAAGGTTATTTGACAAGAAAAAGGTCTGGTAAAGCTTTTCTCTACTCAAGTCTCTTGTCTGAGCAAGAAGCCATGAACCAGCAAGCTGATGATTTATTTGATAAATTTTGTCAGCGCAAGCACAAGACTATTCTTGAACATTTGCTAAAAGAAACGCCAATGACACTTTCTGACATTGCTGATTTACAAGCTTTGCTATCATCCAAAGAAAAAGAAGCTTTGGATGAAGTACCGTGTAATTGTATTCCTGGACAATGTCGTTGTAAAGAACACCTTGGTCTTTAATGGTTGATTTGTGAGATTTCTGATAGAAAGGTATCTTATGGAAAAAGAAGAAGTCTTTGTCATTGACGGTATGACTTGTGCGGCTTGTGCTTTAACCGTCGAGAATGCTGTCAATAAAATAGATCATGTCGATTCAGCGGTTGTTAATCTGACAACAGAGAAGATGACTGTACGCTATAATCCTGACTTAGTCAGTGAAGCTGAGATTGAAAAGGCTGTTGTGGATGCTGGGTATGGCGCTTGTGTCTTTGACCCAACAACAGCTAAAAGCCAATCAGAACGCCAGAGCGAAGCCACTCATAATATGTGGCATAAGTTTTTGTGGTCAGCGGCTTTTGCGATTCCCTTGCTTTATCTCTCGATGGGCAGCATGATGGGATTGTGGGTGCCGAAGGCTATTGGCATGAGTGAGCATCCTTTGATTTTTGCGCTGGTTCAGCTTGCATTGACTTTACCAGTCATGTACTTTGGACGCCGTTTTTATGTTAATGGTTTTCGTGCTTTGTTAAAAGCGCATCCTAATATGGATTCTTTAGTCGCTCTGGCAACGAGCGCAGCATTTCTTTATAGTCTTTACAGCACTTACCACATCATTCTTGGGCATGTTCACCACGTGCATATGCTGTACTTTGAATCCGTTGCTGTGATTTTGACCTTGATTACCTTGGGAAAATATTTTGAAACTCTTTCAAAAGGACGTACTTCAGATGCTATTCAAAAGTTATTAACGCTGTCAGCCAAAGAAGCAACAATTATTCGTGGTGGTATTGAGCAAACTGTACCAATTGATCAAGTACTTGTTGGTGACTTTATCTTGGTTAAACCAGGTGAAAAAATTCCTGTTGATGGCATTGTGGTGTCAGGACATTCGGCTATCGATGAATCAATGTTGACGGGTGAAAGTATCCCAGTAGAGAAAGCGGCAGATGATAAGGTATTTGGTGCTTCAATCAATGGACAAGGTTCCCTAACCATTTGTGCTGAAAAAGTCGGTGATGAGACCCTCTTAGCTCAAATCATTAAATTGGTCGAAGATGCCCAACAAACCAAAGCACCGATTGCTAAGATTGCCGATAAGGTTGCTGGTGTTTTTGTGCCAGCAGTTATGACTATTGCTTTGGTCACTTTCTTATTCTGGTATTTTGCCAAGGGTGAAAGTTTCGTCTTTGCCCTCCAAGTCGCTATCGCCGTTTTGGTGATTGCTTGTCCATGTGCTCTTGGACTTGCCACACCAACAGCCATCATGGTCGGAACTGGTCGAGGCGCTGAAAATGGGATTCTTTACAAACGTGGTGATGTCCTTGAAAATGCTCATCACATTGATACTATGGTCTTTGATAAGACAGGAACCATCACGCAAGGAAAACCACAAGTTGTTGATATTATTGCCTATCACGGTGACGAAAGTAAGCTACTTGGCCAGGTTGCATCTATTGAAAAATATTCAGAACACCCACTTAGTCAGGCGATTGTGGAAAAAGCTAGCGCTGAAAAACTTGTTTTAGCAGAAGTTGAAAATTTCACTTCTCTAACAGGACGAGGTTTACAAGCTGATCTTGCTGGGCAGACCATTTACGTTGGTAACCGCAGGTTGATGGAAGAGTTACAAGTTGACTTGACAGCAAGTGAAACAGCGGTGCTGGCTGCGACCCAAAAAGGTCAAACTCCGATTTACATCTCGGCTAATGAGCAACTGCTAGGGGTGATTACCGTAGCAGATTTATTAAAAGCAGACAGCAAGGAGACCGTCGCCAAATTGCAAAGTCAAGGCATTGATGTTGTTTTATTAACAGGAGACAACAGCAAAACTGCGCAAGCTATTGCCAAACAAGCCGGCATTAAGACTGTGATTAGCGAAGTCTTGCCTGACCAAAAAACACAAGCTATTAAGGATTTGCAGAGCCAAGGAAAAATGGTCGCTATGGTCGGTGATGGTATTAACGATGCACCAGCGCTAGCTAGTGCTGACATTGGGATTGCAGTAGGTTCAGGAACTGATATTGCTATCGAGTCAGCAGATATTATTCTGATGAAACCAGAAATTTCTGATGTTCTAAGAGCTTTAAGCATCAGTCGTTTGACGATTAAAGTGGTTAAGGAAAATCTCTTCTGGGCATTCATCTACAATATTCTAGCGATTCCAGTTGCGATGGGAGTTTTGTATCTCTTTGGTGGGCCTTTGCTTAATCCAATGATTGCAGGACTTGCTATGGGCTTTAGTTCAGTGTCAGTGGTTCTAAATGCCCTTCGCTTAAAATACATGACATTAAAATAAAGGAGTTTCTCATGGAAAAAACATATGAAGTAACAGGCATGAAATGCCAAGGTTGTGTCACAAAAGTGACTGAAAAATTATCAGCTGTTCCTGGCGTGAAAGCAGTTAATGTTGATTTAGAGAAAAAACAAGCCACTATCACAGGACGTCCATTTAAGTTCTTTTTAAAACGTGCGCTTAAAGGAACAAAATTTAGCCTCGGAAAAGAAATTAAGTAAAATTTAGAAAAACAGAGCTTGCTCTGTTTTTTTACTTCTTTAAAAATGATAAACTAGTCTAGTAAGAAAAAATATAGTTTGGAATCAAAATGACGATGAATGTTTGGGATTTATTAAGTATCATTGGTTCTATCGCCTTTGCTTTATCTGGAGCAATCGTCGCGATGGAAGAAGATTTTGACATACTTGGGATTTTTATCCTTGGTTTTGTGACTGCCTTTGGTGGCGGAGCTATTCGTAATCTTTTGATTGGTTTGCCGATTAGCGCCCTCTGGTCTCAGAGTCAGTGTTTTTATTTTGCCTTGGCAGCCATGTTATTTATCATGGTATTTCCAAATATCATTACTCACAAAGGTTGGCGAAAAGCAGAAGTCTTGACGGATGCTATTGGTCTTGCGGCTTTTAGTGTTCAAGGGGCCATGTATGCTGTTAAACTTCATCAACCTTTAAGCGCTGTGATTGTCGCAGCTGTTTTGACTGGTGCAGGTGGCGGGATTGTCCGAGATATCTTAGCTGGTCGAAAACCAAGTGTGCTTAGAAGTGAAGTATACGCTGGTTGGGCAATTTTAGCGGCGCTTGCGATTTATTTTAAAATCGTTCATAATGATCCAGGCTATTATGTATTAGTTTTAATTCTGACAATCTTACGTATGATAGGCTACTGGCGTCAGTGGCATTTGCCAAAAATTAAACGGAAGGTCACTAAAAATGATTAAATTAATTGCAATCGATTTAGATGGAACATTACTTAATTCAGATAAAAAAATTCCTGAAGAAAATGTCAAAGCAATCCAAAAAGCTGCACAAGCAGGGGTAAAAATTGTTCTTTGTACAGGACGTCCAAAGTCAGGAATTCTTCCATTTTTTGAAAAATTGGGCTTGGATGATGAAGAATATATCATCATGAATAATGGTTGCACCATTTACAATACCAAAAATTGGGAACTTGTTTTTCATGCTCAAGTCACAAATGAAGAGCTAGATAAATTGAATGAAGCTGTTGCTAATTACCCAGATGTTTGCTTAACCTTGACAGGTGAAAAACATTATTACGCTGTAGGTGAAGAAGTTCCAGAACTTGTCCAATACGATGCTGGTCTTGTCTTTGATACCGCTCATGCAGTCACACTTGATGAGATGAAGGCGACAGACGAAATCATCTTCCAAGCTATGTACATGGCAAAAGCGCCACAATTAAATCCATTTCAAGAAGCAAAAGAAACAGCTTTGGCTAAAGAATTTAGTGTGGTTCGTAGCCAAGAATATATCTTTGAAGCTATGCCAAAAGGCTACACTAAAGCAACAGCTCTTAAAGCTTTGTCAGAAAAACTTGGCTTCTCACCAGAGCAAGTCATGGCACTTGGTGATGCTGCTAACGACCTTGAAATGCTTGAATTTGCTTATCATAGCGTTGCTATGGGAAATGCGACAGACGAAGTCAAATCTATTTGTCGCTACGAAACAACAACTAATGACAATGCCGGAGTAGCTCAGGCTATTTACGATTACGTCTTGAAATAATAAAAATACCGACCAAATATGGTCGGTATTTTCTTCTTATAAGAAAAGCGGCAAACCGATTGCAGCTACTTCCTCAGCAGGGATACGCATGTCATCAGCTACCCAGTTTGAAAGAACTGAGATGATGGCGTTACTCCAGAAAGAATTCGTGTAGCGTGAATCATGTTTTTTCTTGAACCTTTGGTAAGCTTTTAATCGTTTAGAGACGATGCCCGTCAAGAGTTTTTCAAGGTGCTGTTCAAAAATTAAACCAAGAACTTGTGCCTCTTTTTTGGCTTCATTCAGAATGAAAAGCCAAGCTTGGGAGAGCTGACTTTTCAAATCAAATGCTTTGAGACCACGAAAAATGCGACGAACGATTTGGGTTAGAATAGACTCTAAAATAGCTTCTTTAGACTTATAATTACGGTAGAAAGCGTTGCGTGAGACACCAGCTTTAGCAACGAGTTCTGAAATCGTAATTTGGCTCAAGGTTTTCTTTTCAAGAAGGAGCAAAAGTGCAGTTTCTAGCGCTTCACGTGTCAATTTTCGTGATTCTTTATTAGAAACTTTCAAATTTTGCAAGGACTTTTTTGAAATTGTCTTTTCCGTCATGACAAAACCCTCTTACTTGTGACATCTGATTGTTTTTAATACTAAGATAAAGGCATTAATGATATAATTTTAGGTGAAAATAGTTTGTTTGTCAAATGAATTTAAATCTTGAATGGATTGGAGGAAATAGATATGACTTGGAAAATTGTGACTGATTCAGGTTGTGACCTTCGACGTATTGAAGGGCTTGCAGAACACACAGAATTTCAAAATGTCCCACTAACAATTCAAATTGGTTCAGAAATTTTTGTGGATGATGAAGGATTAGACGTTGCTAATATGATGACAACCATGTACGCAAGTCCAGTTTCATCAAAATCAAGTTGCCCTAGCCCAGATGCTTTCTTACAAGCTTACCAAGGTGCTGAAAATGTTATTGCCATCACGATTACAGGTAATCTTTCAGGAAGTCACAATAGTGCGCAGGTTGCAAAACACATGCTTTTGGAGGAACATCCAAATGTCAACGTTCACGTTATTGATTCTTTGTCTGCAGGTGGTGAGATTGATTTAATCGTCGAAGAATTAAATCGTTTGATTGCTAAAGGCTTAAGTTTTGATGAAGTGGTCGAAGCTATCACAGCTTATCAAGAAAAGACAAAATTGCTCTTCGTTTTGGCGCGTGTGGATAACCTTGTTAAAAATGGACGTTTGAGCAAGCTAGTCGGGAAAGTTGTTGGACTTTTGAACATTCGCATGGTTGGTAAAGCGAGCGACGAAGGAAAATTGGAACTCCTTCACAAAGCGCGTGGTCAAAAGAAAGCTGTTCAAGCAACCGTTGAGGAAATGTTTAAAGAAGGTTACCAAGGTGGCAAGGTTATGATTGCTCACGCAAATAACGAAAAAGCTTGTCAACAATTGAGTGACAAAATCAAAGAAAAATACCCACAAGCTGATGTTCGCTTTATCTCAGCATCAGGTCTTTGCAGCTTTTACGGTGAAGATGGCGGTATTTTATTAGGATACGAAACAGTGTAAGTCAATATAAAACTGCATGAGTATAACTCATGCAGTTTTTGCATACTAATGAAAAAAGTCTTAAATAAAATCAATTTCAAGCCATTATTGTCGCAATTTGATTTTAGGACTGTTTGCGAGTGAAATGAGCAACAAAAAAGATACTTTCACACGGCAGAAAGTATCAGAAAATGAGTTTATTTCTAGTCTTGATGAAAAATCAAGACTTATTTTTCTTATGATTAAGTGAACTGTATTTTGAAATGGCTATTAAGGTCGTTAGTGTGATGACAACATCCATAACTAAAGCAGGATAAGCTTTGATGGTGAAATCGTAAAAAGACCACAGTAGCATATTTTCAACAGTAACCCAGCGCAGCCATTGAACTTTGCTAGTCATAAAGGTAATGATGGTATAAGACACAGATGAAATCAAGGGAAGAAAGCCAATCAAACCAAGGTTGTTAAAATAAGTCCCCGCAGAAACTTGGATAATCACTAAAATAATGGTTGTGTAGATTGAATCCCAGTGTTTAATCATTAACGTGTTACGAATAATAGACACGCTGATAGAGATGGCGCCAGTGTAACCACCGAGTAAAAAATTAGCAATCATCGTAAAGAAATAATCCGATAATTGCCAAGTTAACATAGTTTTTTTCGTTTTAGCAAATGATGAAATGGCTAAGCAAGTTGCACCAATTGCTGAGAAGATAAATCCAATTGAAATCATTAATAGCTATAATAAGTGTAAGTACCATCAGTTGTAACCGATGAAGGAGTGCGAGAGGTGTTGTTTTGGTCAACGGTAGCATTAGATGATGCCGCAGTGTCTTGTTCTGTGCTTTGTGCTGTATTGGCAGCAATAGCGTTAGAAACAGCGTCAAGACGTGCTTGAAGTTGATCTTTAGTAGCTTGGTTAGTTAGCACATCAATCGCAGCTTGAGCAGCCGCAACATTGTCGCTTGTTTGATTGTCTTCAGCAGTTTTTACGGCATTTTCAGCATTTGTTTGATTTGTCACTTCAGCAGAAACAGCATCTAATTGAGATTGGAAATCTGTTTTCTTTGCTTCATCAGAGATTTTGTTGATAGCCGCTTGTGCATTTGTCACAGCTTCAGCAGATGGATTGGCTTGAGCAGCTGATAACAATTCTTGAGCTTTAGCTTCTAGGTCAGCTTGACTAGAAGAGGAAGAACTGATTGAGCTTTTTGGTTGTGAACTTGACGTATTAGTTTTGGTATTTCCAAAGAAAAGGTAAATACCACCAGCAAAGGCAATTAAAATGATACTTAGAATAAAATAAGTAACTTCACTTTTTGAGACTTTCATGAAAACTCCTTCTATAATAAAATAAATGCGATGTGATAAAGAAGTTGTTATCACATTTTTGATAATAAACGTA
Organism: Streptococcus sp. KCJ4932; assembly: GCF_004352745.1. Taxonomy (NCBI): domain Bacteria; kingdom Bacillati; phylum Bacillota; class Bacilli; order Lactobacillales; family Streptococcaceae; genus Streptococcus; species Streptococcus sp. KCJ4932. Next base: position 50,526 of record NZ_SJWW01000005.1, read on the forward strand.
TTTAGTAGTATTCTGTGGCAAGCACAGCGTCCTTAACTATTATAACATATAAATGACAGCGCATTAATTTTTTTCTAAAAAGCTCCCTCAAATTTTAGTATTTTTATCATTTATGTTTAGAAATGGCTGCTAAAAAGGGGAAAATGACCGCTTATCTTAAAAGAGTAGTATTTTTCAGTTAGTTATCAATTTAGAAAAAGCTTAAAAAACACTTGTTTGTTTTCTTTGAATACATTAAAATGGAAGTATCGGGTTTTTCCGGTAAAATTATAATATTTGAGGATAAGACTGTGTCAGTAAATTGGCAAGAAATTGCTTTTGGTTTTTTTGGAGGTCTAGGACTCTTTCTCTTCAGTATTAAATATATGGGAGACGGTCTACAACAGGCTGCAGGAGACAGACTTCGTTTTTATATCGACAAATATACGAGTAATCCTTTCTTAGGAATTCTTGTTGGTTTAGCCATGTCAGCTCTAATCCAATCAAGTTCAGGGGTAACAGTTATCACTGTTGGTCTTGTGTCAGCAGGACTTTTAACCTTGCGACAAGCGATTGGTATTGTCATGGGAGCCAATATCGGGACGACTGTAACGTCCTTTCTGATTGGTTTTAATTTGGGTGACTATGCACTCCCAATGATTTTTATTGGTGCCGCTTTGTTATTCTTCACGTCAAACCGACGCTTGAATAATATCGGACGTATCATCTTTGGTGTTGGAGGAATTTTCTTCTCACTTAACATCATGGGAGACGCCATGGGACCATTAAAAACTGTTCCAGCCTTTCAGGATTATTTAGCAACCTTAGGTGACAAACCGATTATGGGTGTTTTGATTGGGACTGGCTTGACCATGCTTATCCAATCATCAGCTGCCATTATTGGTATTTTGCAAGGGTTATATGCAGGTCATTTACTTGACCTTCAAGGCTCAATTCCTATTCTTTTAGGAAGTAATATCGGTACTTGTATCACAGCCGTGCTAGCAGCGATTGGTTCAAATATCGCAGCCAAACGTGTGGCTGGGGCTCATGTTCTCTTCAACGTTGTCGGAACAGTGCTCTTTATGATTCTTTTGGTGCCATTTACTAGCTTGATGCAATGGATGGAAGTTCATTTCAAATTGACGCCAGCCATGACGGTTGCCTTTGCCCACGGAACCTTTAACATTACAAATACCATCTTGCTCTTCCCATTCATTGGAACATTGGCATTTGTTGTGACAAAATTAATTCCTGGTGAAGATGAAGCTGCTAAATACAAAGCTGTTTACCTTGATAAGATTATTCTAAAACAAGCGCCAGCTATTGCCCTTGGTAATGCTAAAAAACAATTGATTCACTTGGGTGCCTTTGCCACACAAGCCTTTGAAGCAGCATTCTTGTTTGTTGAAACATGTAATGAAAAATACGCTGATAAGACACAAAAATTTGAAGATACTATCAATAATGTCGATGAAGAATTGACTAAATATTTGATTGACCTTTCAAGTGAACAATTGAATCAACACGAAAGTGAAATTTTATCAAGTATCTTAGATTCATCACGTGATTTGGAACGTATCGGTGACCACAGTATCAGCTTGGTGCATTTGATGGAGCATAATATTTCAAAAGATATTACTTTCTCTCCAGTTGCTGTTCAAGAAATCGATCAACTTTACCATGAAACACATCGTATGATTTTGGATTCATTGAAAGTTGTTATTGATAACGATCTGCCTTTAGCAAATGAGTTGGTAGATCGTCACAAAGATATCGCTCATTTGGAACGTCGCATCCGTAAGAATCACATCAAACGCATGAACAACGGTGAGTGTACACCACTTGCAGGGGTTAACTTCATTGATTTGATTACACCATGTACACGTATCACAGATCACGCACTTAACTTGGTTGAAAAAGTACTTGAAAATCAAATTTAATCATACATTTAATACCTTTGAACCTTTTTGGGTTTGAAGGTATTTTTTTGAATACCAATTTAGAATTGGTCTAATTTTGGTATATACCATTTACAAAAAAGCGCTTTTATTTTATAATATAAGCATGGAGGCGATTCAAATGACAAAATATATCAAAGCAGATGAATTTTACTATCCTTATCATGTTAAAGGTGCAGGTTACCTTGCTATCGAAGGCGATTCTTTTGGTGATTGGCAAGCAGAAGCACCGCATGGCGCAGACATTATAGATTATACAGGTTTTAGTGTGGCACCTGGTTTAGTAGACACACATATCCATGGCTTTGCTGGTGTTGATGTCATGGACAATCATCAAGAGGTTTTTGAAACAATGAGTAAGGCTCTTTTGGGAGCTGGTGTTACAAGCTTTTTACCAACAGCTTTGACAGCATCATTTGAGACATTAGATGATATTTGTCGTACGGCAGCTGATTTTGCTGGTAAAGAAAGCGGTGCGCGTATCCAAGGACTTTTCTTTGAAGGACCTTATTTTACAGAAAAATACAAAGGGGCTCAAAACCCGTCTTATATGAAAAATCCTTCAACAGCAGAACTTGATCAATGGCTTGAAAGTTCAAAAGGATTATTGAAAAAAATTGCTTTAGCACCTGAACGAGACGAAGTCGAAGACTTTATCGATTATGCGACTCGTAAAAATGTGATTGTAGCTCTAGGACATTCAGATGCTACTTACCAGCAAGCAGCGCAAGCAGTCGAAGCAGGGGCATCTGTTTGGGTTCATGCTTATAATGGAATGCGTGGTCTTAATCATCGTGAGCCAGGTATGGTCGGTGCAGTTTATGAACTACCAAATACCTATGCTGAGTTGATTTGTGATGGGCATCATGTGCATCCATCAGCATGTGATATTTTGATGCATCAAAAAAGCCACGAACATGTTGTTTTGATTACGGATTGCATGAGTGCTGGTGGTCTTGAAGATGGCGATTATATGCTTGGAGAATTTCCTGTTATCGTTGAAAAAGGAACAGCACGTTTGAAATCAAACGGTGCCCTTGCAGGCTCTATTCTTCAGTTGAAGGATGCTGTTAAAAATGTGGTTAATTGGGGAATTGCCTCAAAAGCGCAAGCTATTAGCATGGCAAGTCTCACAGCAGCAATCTCAGTTGGCATTGACGATAAATGCGGTCAAATCAAAAAAGGACACAAAGCTGATTTTATCGTTCTAGACAAAGACCTTGATTTACGAGCAACATACCTAGGCGGACAAGAAGCCTGGAAAGCGTAATAGACTAAAAGTTGAATTTACAGTAGTAGATTCAGCTTTTTTGATATTTACTAGACACCCAATTACATTTGTGCTAAAATAGCTGGTAAAGAGAGAAAGCCTCATGGTGTTTCTTAGCGAGTCCGAGGTGGTGGAAGTCGGATGAAACTGAAGTGAGTCGCTGGCGCTTTCGCTTAGCTAGGCTAAGTTAAAATCAGATAAATGAAGTAATAAAATAGGGTGGAACCGCGTTTTAACGCCCCTTATGAGGTATCATATGGGTGTGTTGGCGGTTTTTTATATTGTAAAAAAGCTGATTTCCTTAGATACTTCGCAAAAACTAAGTTAACAAAATAAGGAGTAGATGTATGTCTAAAAAATTGACTTTCCAAGAAATTATTTTGACTTTGCAACAATTTTGGAACGACCAAGGTTGTATGTTAATGCAAGCTTACGATAATGAAAAAGGTGCTGGTACAATGAGCCCTTACACATTCCTTCGTGCCATCGGTCCAGAACCATGGAATGCAGCTTATGTAGAACCATCACGTCGTCCTGCAGATGGTCGTTACGGTGAAAACCCTAACCGTCTTTACCAACACCACCAATTCCAAGTTGTTATGAAACCATCTCCATCTAACATTCAAGAACTTTACCTTGAATCATTGGAACGTTTGGGAATCAACACTTTGGAACACGATATTCGTTTCGTTGAAGATAACTGGGAAAACCCATCAACTGGTTCAGCTGGTCTTGGATGGGAAGTTTGGCTTGACGGTATGGAAATCACTCAATTTACTTACTTCCAACAAGTTGGTGGTTTGCAAACTGGTCCTGTAACTTCAGAAGTTACTTACGGTCTTGAACGTTTGGCATCATACATCCAAGAAGTGGATTCAGTTTATGATATCGAATGGGCTCCAGGTGTAAAATACGGTGAAATCTTCCTTCAACCAGAATTTGAACACTCAAAATACTCATTTGAAATTTCTAACCAAGACATGCTTCTTGAAAACTTTGAAAAATTTGAAACAGAAGCAAAACGTTGCTTGGAAGAAAACTTGGTTCACCCAGCTTACGATTACGTTTTGAAATGTTCACACACATTCAACTTGCTTGATGCGCGTGGAGCTGTTTCAGTAACAGAACGTGCTGGTTACATCGCTCGTATCCGTAACTTGGCTCGTGTCGTTGCTAAAACATTTGTTGCTGAACGTAAACGCCTTGGTTACCCATTGCTTGATGAAGCAACACGTGAAAAACTTTTGAAGGAGGATGCTGAATAATGGCTAAAAATTTACTTGTAGAACTTGGTTTAGAAGAATTACCAGCTTACGTTGTTACTCCAAGTGAAAAACAACTTGGCGACCGCATGGCAGCATTTTTGAAAGAAAAACGTTTGGCTTTTGAAGGCATTCAAACCTTCTCAACACCACGTCGTTTGGCTGTTCGTGTTCTTGGACTTGCAGATGCTCAAACTGATTTGACAGAAGACTTCAAAGGTCCTTCTAAAAAAATCGCTTTGGATGCTGATGGTAACTTTACAAAAGCTGCTCAAGGCTTTGTTCGTGGTAAAGGTTTGACAACTGATGACATCGAATTCCGCGAAGTCAAAGGTGAAGAATATGTCTACGTTACAAAACACGAAGCAGGAAAAGCTGCTAAAGAAGTCCTTGTTGACATTCCAGAAATCTTGTCAGCTATGACTTTCCCAGTAAACATGCACTGGGCAAACAACACATTCGAATACATTCGCCCAGTTCACACATTGACTGTACTTCTTGATGACGAAGCTCTTGACCTTGACTTCTTGGATATCCACTCAGGTCGCGTGAGCCGTGGTCACCGTTTCCTTGGTCACGAAACAGAAATCGCAACTGCTGATTCATACGAAGAAGATTTGCGTAAAGTCTTTGTTATCGCTGACGCAAAAGAACGTCAAGACATGATTGTTAACCAAATCAAAGCTATCGAAAAAGCTCAAAACGTTCGTGTTGAAATCGATGACGAATTGCTTAACGAAGTGCTTAACTTGGTTGAATACCCAACAGCCTTCATGGGAAGCTTCGATACTAAATACCTTGAAGTTCCAGAAGAAGTGCTTGTGACATCAATGAAAAACCACCAACGTTACTTCGTTGTTCGTGACCTTGATGGCAACTTGATGCCAAACTTCATCTCAGTTCGTAATGGTAACGAAAACCACATCGAAAACGTTATTAAAGGTAACGAAAAAGTGCTTGTTGCTCGTTTGGAAGATGGTGAATTCTTCTGGCGTGAAGACCAAAAACTTAACATTGCTGACCTTGTTGCTAAACTTGATAACGTAACATTCCACGAAAAAATTGGTTCACTTTCAGAACACATGAAACGTAGCAAAGTGATTGCTGCTTACCTTGCTGAAAAAGCTGGCGCTTCTGCCGAAGAAAGTAAAGCTCTTGCACGCGCTGCTGAAATCTACAAATTTGACCTATTGACAGGTATGGTTGGTGAATTTGATGAATTGCAAGGTATCATGGGTGAAAAATATGCTCTTCTTGCTGGTGAAGATGCCGCAGTAGCAGCAGCTATTCGTGAACACTACCTTCCAAACTCAGCTGACGGTGACCTTCCAGAAACTAAAGTTGGTGCACTTTTGGCACTTGCTGATAAATTGGATACAATCTTGTCATTCTTCTCAGTTGGTTTGATTCCATCTGGTTCAAACGACCCATACGCTCTTCGTCGTGCGACAGCTGGTGTGGTTCGTATCATGGATGCCTTTGGTTTGAAAATTCCAATGGATGAATTGGTTGACAACCTTTATGCTTTGTCATTTGATAGCTTGACTTACGAACACAAAGCAGAAGTGATGGACTTCATTCGTGCACGTGTTGAAAAAATGATGAACAAATCAGTTTCTAAAGACATTAAAGAAGCTGTTCTTGCTGGTTCAAACTTTGTTGTGGCTGAAATGCTTGAAGCTGCTGACGCTCTTGTTGAAGCAAGCAAAGCAGAAGGTTACAAAGCTGCTGTTGAAAGTCTTTCACGTGTCTTCAACCTTGCTGAAAAAGCACAAGCAGGTGTAGCAGTTGATGCTAACTTGTTTGAAAATGACGAAGAAAAAGCTTTGGCACAAGCCGCAGCTGACTTAAACTTGGCTGGTTCTGCTAGCGATAAATTGGCACAATTGTTTGCTCTAAGCTCAGTTATCGACAAATTCTTTGACAATACAATGGTTATGGTAGATAATGAAGCTGTTAAAAATAACCGCTTAGCTATTCTTGCTGAATTGACAGCAAAAGCAAGCAGCGTTGCCGCATTTAACAAATTGAATACCAAATAAGCTTAAGAAATCTACTCTTTGAGTAGATTTCTGGCGTATATCAGACTTCTTAGACGAGAAGTTTTGGTAAATTATAGAAAGGAAATAACGTTTAAATATAATTTAGACGTTAGGTGAGTCTTACTCATGAATGAAAAAAAGATTCAACGTATTAATGAACTTGCACGTAAGAAAAAAACAGTTGGTTTGACTGGTCCAGAAAAAGTTGAACAAGCTAAATTGCGTAAAGAGTATATTGAAGGTTACCGTCATTCATTGCTTCACCACATCGCTGGTATTAAAATCGTCGATGAAGATGGAAATGATGTGACACCAGAAAAACTTCGTCAATTGCAACGTGAACGTGGTTTGCACGGTCGTAGCCTTGACGATCCAAATTCATAAGAAAATCGCTCAGCTATGTTTAGCTGGGCTTTTTTAGAAACTGCTTACAAGAAAGCAAATGACAATTTAATTTAAAAAGTCAAGTTTTTTATGATATAATAGAATCCGAACAATAATACTTTAAGTCCTTAAAAACAGAAAGGTTTCACTCATGACATTTGATGCTATTGATCAGTTGGCAGTAAACACTGTCCGTACGCTCTCAATTGATGCCATTCAGGCAGCCAATTCAGGTCACCCAGGCCTTCCAATGGGAGCTGCACCTATGGCTTACGTTCTTTGGAATCATGTAATGAATGTTAATCCAAAGACAAGTCGTTCTTGGTCTAACCGCGACCGTTTTGTATTGTCTGCAGGTCACGGTTCTGCTCTTTTGTATAGCCTACTTCACTTATCAGGCTACGATGTAACAATCGATGACTTGAAGAACTTCCGTCAATGGGGTTCAAAAACACCAGGTCACCCAGAAGTTAACCACACTGATGGTGTAGAAGCAACTACAGGACCACTTGGTCAAGGTATCGCTAACGCTGTTGGTATGGCAATGGCAGAAGCTCATTTAGCTGCTAAATTTAACAAACCAGGCTTTGACATTGTAGACCACTACACTTATGCTTTGCATGGTGATGGTTGTTTGATGGAAGGTGTCAGCCAAGAAGCTGCTAGTCTTGCAGGTCACTTAAAACTTGGTAAATTGGTCCTTTTTTACGATTCAAACGACATCTCACTTGATGGTCCAACATCAAAAGCCTTTACAGAAGATATTAAAGGTAAATTCGAAGCTTACGGTTGGCAACACATCTTGGTTAAAGATGGTAACGACCTTGAAGCTATTGCTAAAGCTATCGAAGAAGCTAAAGCTGAAACAGAAAAACCATCTATCATCGAAGTGAAAACAATCATTGGTTTCGGTGCTGAAAAACAAGGTACATCTGCTGTTCACGGTGCCCCTCTTGGTGTTGATGGAATTGCTTACGCTAAAAAATCTTACGGTTGGGAATACCCAGAATTCACAGTACCAGAAGAAGTTGCTAAACGCTTTGAAGTTGGTATCAAATTCCGTGGTGAAGCTGCTGAAAACGCATGGGAAACTAAATTCCGTGAATACGAAGCTGCTTACCCAGAATTAGCTGCTGAATACAAAGCTGCATTTGCTAACAAACCAGTTGACGTGAAACTTGACGACTTCGAACTTGGAACTAGCCTTGCTAGCCGTTCATCAAGTCAACAAGCTATCCAACAAATCTCAGCTCAAGTCCCATCATTCTGGGGTGGTTCAGCTGACCTTTCTGCATCAAATAATACAATGGTCAAAGTAGAATCTGATTTCCAACCAGATAACTACCTTGGTCGTAACATTTGGTTTGGTGTTCGTGAATTTGCTATGGCTGCTGCAATGAACGGTATCGCTCTTCATGGTGGTACTCGTGTTTACGGTGGTACATTCTTCGTATTCTCAAACTACCTACTTCCAGCTGTTCGTATGGCTGCTCTTCAACAATTACCAACTGTCTATGTTATGACACACGATTCAATCGCTGTTGGTGAAGATGGTCCAACTCACGAACCAGTTGAACAATTAGCTAGCGTTCGTTCTATGCCTAACCTTAACGTTATCCGTCCAGCAGATGGTAACGAAACAAACGCTGCATGGAAACGTGCTCTTGCTGAAACAACTCGTCCAACAATGCTTATCTTGACTCGTCAAAATCTTCCTGTTCTTGAAGGAACAAAAGAATTGGCAGAAGAAGGTTTGAACAAGGGTGCTTACATCCTTTCAGAAGCTAAAGGTGACCTTGACGGTATCCTTATCGCTACAGGTTCTGAAGTGAAATTGGCTCTTGATACTCAAGCTGCTTTGGAAGCTAAAGGTGTTCACGTTCGCGTGGTTTCAATGCCAGCACAAAACATCTTTGACGAACAAGATGCTGCTTATAAAGAAAGTATCCTTCCATCTAACGTTACAAAACGTTTGGCAATCGAAGCTGGTTCAAGCTTTGGTTGGGGCAAATATGTTGGTCTCCAAGGTAAAACTCTTACAATCGATACTTGGGGAGCTTCAGCACCAGGTGCTAAAATCTTTGAAGAATATGGATTCACAGTTGATAACGCTGTTAGCCTTTACGAATCATTGTAATCCTTAATAAATCATGATAGAAAGTCCTTGCTTTTGGCAAGGGCTTTTTGTAATGATTTGACAAATGGTGTAAGAAAGGGTAAGATATTGTAAAGATTGTTTGTGTTATTTCAATAGTACAAATGTATTTAAAATTTGGGAGAGGGGGAGATTTAATGGATGAAAGATGTAGCAAACTATATTCAGCTATTAAAGTCGCTTATGAAGATATGGTAGTTAGACAGGACGTGAAATTATCTAAAATTTTGCTGTCGGCGTCTAATGAAGTAATTAAGAGTAGAGATGCTGGTTTATGTGCTTTGCATTTAGACCGTGATTTAAATCTTTACAGCGCTCACACTGATTTAACACTCCCACGTGGTGTTGAGGAATTAAAAAAATTAACCCAAGAGTGGGCAGTAGAATATTATGAAAAAAAGGAAGTTTCAAAGTGGATAAAGCCATTTTGAGGAGATTAGGAGGAAAGAAAAAATGATTCGTTTTGAACATGTTTCAAAATTATATGGAGATAAGGAAGCACTTAGTGATTTAAATGTGACCATCGAAAATGGGGAAATTTTCGGATTGATTGGGCACAATGGTGCTGGGAAAACAACAACCATTAGCATTTTAACGTCAATCATTGATGCGACTTATGGTGAAGTTTACGTGGATGATTTGGCTTTATCAGAACACCGCAATGACATCAAAAAGCGCATTGGTTATGTTCCTGACACGCCAGACTTGTTCTTGAATTTGACAGCTGGTGAGTATTGGCATTTCTTGGCAAAGATTTACGGCGTTGCTGAAAAAGAGGTTGATGAACGTATTGATCGTTTATCACATTTATTTGATATTGCTGAGCATGTTAATGATTTGATTGAAAGTTTCTCACATGGGATGCGTCAAAAAGTCATTGTGATTGGAGCTTTGATTTCAAATCCTGATATTTGGATTTTGGATGAGCCTTTAACTGGTCTTGACCCGCAAGCTTCTTTTGATTTGAAAGAGATGATGAAAGAGCATGCGCGTGGTGGCAATACCGTTCTTTTTTCAACACATGTCTTGGCTGTTGCAGAGCAATTGTGTGACCGTATTGGGATTTTAAAAGAAGGCAAATTGATTTTTGTTGGTTCTTTGGATGAGCTAAAAGCAAATTATCCTGACAAAGATTTGGAAAGCATTTACCTAGAACTTGCTGGACGCAAGGTGAAAGAGGGGTGAGTGTATGAACTGGTCAACTGTTAGGGAACTCGTTAAGATTAATATTCTTTACTCAAATCCCCAAACTGTAACGGCGGTTAAACGTAAGCAAGAAAAGAATCCGAGAAAAAATTTTTCAACTTATAAAAGTGTGATTCGTCAACAAGTGGTCTTAAGTCTTTTCTTTGCAGTGATTTACATTTTCATGTTTGCCAGTCTTAATTTTAAACATTATCCTGGTTACTTTTCATTTTACACAGCGATTTTCTTCATCATGGCGAGCTTGAATGCTTTCTCAGCTATGTATAGCATTTTTTATGAAAGTGATGATGTTAAACTTTATGCTCACTTGCCGATTAAATCTAGTGAGTTGTATCTGGCAAAAGTGATTTCAAGTTTTGGGATGGGCGTGACCTTCTTGATGCCTTTGGTGTCATTATTTTTCATCGCTTATTGGCAAATGGCAGGACTATTTGTGGCAATTATTGCTACCGTGATTGTTTTTGGAATTCTCTTTACCGCTTCAACAGTATTAGCACTTTATGTTAATAGCTTGGTTGGTGGTTTGATTGTTCGCAGCAATCATCGTAAATTGATTTCAACAGTCTTGATGTCTCTTTCAACGATTGGCGCTGTCGGAACTATTCTTTATATGAATGTTGTCAACAGTAAAAACATGGGAAGTGACAGCTTGACGATTCCTGATCGTCCAATTATTCCTTATTTTAGAGGCTTTTATGATGTGGTTCATGCGCCTTTTAGCTTGGCTGCGCTTTTGAACTTTTACCTTCCTTTGCTTGTTCTTTTGGGATTGATTATCGGTTTGGTTAAATGGGCAATGCCAAATTATTATCACAATACTTTGTATGCTAGTCCTAAAAAAGCTAAAGCTAAGAAGCAGACGAAAAAAACGTCAAAACGCTCAGCTTCTTTAACAAAGATGATGCTTCATCATCACCTTTCAACACTTCAAAATGCAACCTTGCTTACTCAGACCTATTTGATGCCTTTGATTTATGTGGTTGTTTTCCTAACACCAATGCTGACTAATGGGTTTACTTTAGCCAAGGTATCTACGGATTATTTTGGTATTGCTTTGTTAGTTGGAGTCATTTTGGGAACAACTTGTACTATGCCAACAACTTTACTAGGTGTCGGCATTTCACTTGAAAAAGAGAACTATAACTTTTTGAGAAGTTTACCACTTAACTTTAAAGCTTTCCTTGTTCAGAAGTTTGTGGTTTTAGCAGGACTTCAAGCTCTTGTTCCTGCTTGTGTTTACCTAGTCGTTGGCTTGGTTTTCTTACGGTTAAATGTACTTTTGATGCTAGCCTTTTTGGTAGGCTTGTGTGCAATGATTGTTGTCCAAGGTCAATTAATGTACTGGCGTGACTATAGAAATCTGAATCTGCTTTGGCAAGATGTGACCCAACTTTTTAATCGACATTCAGGTCAGTGGCTTGCTTTTGCGATTATGATGGCAGCTTATCTTCTTGGTGGTGGCTTAGCAGTTGGTTTAGTAATCCTTGGCAATATCACTCAGCAAGTTCTACTGATTAACATGACATTGACAATTGTTCTTTTGGTCTTAGCGATTATTGCTCAAATCTTGATTAGTCATAAATTTTGGAAGAAAATCTCACATTAATTTCTAAAATCTCCTGAAATTAAGATGTGAATTAAAGTTGACTAAATACTTAGATAAAACCTTAGAAAAACAGTTCCTAGGACTGTTTTTTTAGTGTATAATAAGCGTATGAAACGTAATTTTGAATCAGTAAAACGAATTGTTATAAAAATCGGGACAAGTTCCCTTGTTATGCCAAATGGCAAAATAAATTTAGAAAAAATTGATCAGCTAGCCTTTGTTATCTCTAGTTTGATGAATAAAGGGATGGAAGTTGTCTTGGTATCATCTGGTGCCATGGGATTTGGACTTAATGTTCTTAATATGGATAAACGTCCAACAGAAATTGCACGACAACAGGCCGTATCAAGTGTCGGTCAGGTGGCTATGATGAGCCTTTATTCGCAAATCTTTTCACACTATCAGACAGAAGTTAGTCAGCTTTTGATTACACGTGATGTTATTGAGTATCCAGAAAGTTTGGCAAACTTCACCAACGCTTTTGAAACTCTTCTTTCAATGGGAATTGTTCCAATCGTTAATGAAAATGATGCTATCAGTGTTGATGAAATGGATCATGCCACAAAATTCGGAGACAATGACCGTTTGTCAGCTATTGTAGCTAAAGTGACTAAAGCTGATTTGCTAATCATGTTGTCAGATATTGATGGCCTTTATGATAAAAATCCAAATGTTTATGAAGATGCTAAACTTCGTGAACATGTTAGTGAAATCACTGATGAAATCATTAAGTCAGCTGGCGGTGCAGGTAGCAAATTTGGTACAGGTGGCATGCTTAGCAAGATTAAGAGTGCCCAAATGATTTTTGACAATAATAGTCAAATGATTTTGATGAATGGAGCTAATCCACGCGATATTTTACGTGCCCTTGAAGGAGCTAATATCGGAACGTGGTTTTCACAATCTAAGTAATAAAGGAGGTCTTGAAATGGGCTATATTGATGAACTAGGGAAAAATGCAAAAATCGCTTCTCAAAGTCTAGTAAAACTTGGAACAGCAGAGAAAAATCGAATCTTGAATCTAGTTGCTAAGGCTTTGTTAGACGAAATAGATTTTATCCTGCAAGAAAATGTGCGTGATGTTGAAAAAGCGCAAGAAAATGGCATTTCACCGGTTATGGTGGATCGTTTGCGTTTGGATGCTAGCCGCATTGAAGGCATTGTCGAAGGTGTTCGTCAAGTAGCTGATCTTCAAGACCCAATTGGACAAGTTGTTCGTGGCTATACGAATCTAGATGGTTTAAAAATTGTTCAAAAACGTGTGCCATTAGGTGTCATTGCTATGATTTTTGAAAGTCGTCCAAACGTATCTGTTGATGCTTTTAGTCTTGCTTTCAAAACAAGTAATGCCATTATTTTACGTGGTGGTCGTGATGCTATTCATTCAAATACAGCACTTGTAACAGTTATCAGAAAAGCTCTAGCTGAGGAAGGAATTGACCAAAATGTGGTTCAATTAGTCGAAGATACTAGCCACGCTGTTGCTGAAGAATTAATGCAAGCTGTCGACTATGTTGATGTGTTGATTCCACGTGGTGGCGCACGCTTGATTCAAACGGTTAAAGAAAAATCTAAAGTTCCAGTCATTGAAACTGGAGTTGGAAATTGTCACATTTTCGTTGATGAAACAGCTGATTTGGACATGGCGACTAAGATTGTCATCAATGCCAAAACACAACGCCCAAGCGTTTGTAATGCAGCTGAGAGTCTTGTGGTTCATGAAAAAATTGCAGAGCAGTTCTTGCCTCAATTAGAAGAAGCTATTAACAAGGTTCATCCAGTAGAATTTCGTGCAGACCAAAAAGCGCTAGCTATTTTTAAAGACGCAAAGGCAGCAAATAAGGAAGACTTTGCAACAGAATACAATGATTACATCATGTCTGTTAATGTGGTCTCTTCACTTGATGAAGCCATTGATTGGGTAAATCGTTACACAACGCATCACTCTGAAGCGATTGTGACAAAAGACCTCGAGCACGCCGAACGCTTCCAAGATGAAGTGGATGCAGCAGCGGTTTATGTAAATGCCTCAACACGATTTACAGATGGATTTGTCTTTGGCTTGGGAGCAGAAATTGGAATTTCTACCCAAAAAATGCATGCGCGTGGTCCAATGGGCTTAGAGGCATTAACAAGCACAAAATTTTATATTAACGGTAAAGGACAAATCAGAGAATAATATTTTTCAGATGAGTAAGTACCAAGTATCTTAAACACGAGATGCTTGGTTTTTCTTTTTATCCCTATCTTTTAAGGAAGAATCTTTCTATTTGTGTTATAATGAAAGGTATGACAAAAGACTTTCATCATATTACAGTACTTCTACATGAAACCGTTGATATGCTTGATATCAAGCCAGATGGAATCTATGTAGATGCAACGCTAGGAGGAGCAGGACACAGTGAATATCTCCTCTCTAAGCTTGGCCCGAATGGTCATCTTTATGCTTTTGACCAAGACCAGACGGCTATTGATAATGCACAAATTCGACTAAAAGATTATATTGAAAAAGGACAAGTCACTTTCATCAAGGACAATTTCCGAAATCTTGCTTCAAATTTAGCAATGCATGGAGTAACTGAGATTGACGGTATATTATATGACCTTGGGGTATCAAGTCCGCAATTAGATGAACGTGAGCGTGGTTTTTCATATAAGAAAGACGCTCCGTTAGATATGCGTATGAACCGTGAGCAAGACTTGACAGCTTATGATGTTGTCAATACTTACGACTACCATGATTTGGTACGCATTTTTTACAAATACGGCGAAGATAAGTTCTCTAAGCAAATTGCACGTAAAATTGAGCAAGCTAGACAGGTTAAACCGATTGAGACAACGACTGAATTGGCTGAGATTATCAAGTCAGCTAAACCTGCTAAAGAACTTAAGAAAAAAGGGCACCCTGCTAAGCAAATTTTCCAAGCCATTCGTATCGAAGTTAACGATGAATTGGGAGCGGCAGATGAGTCTATCCAACAAGCGATTGACTTATTAGCAGTTGATGGTCGTATTTCCGTAATTACTTTCCACTCACTTGAAGACCGTTTGACAAAACAATTGTTTAAAGAAGCGTCTACAGTGGAAGTTCCAAAAGGTTTACCTTTTATTCCAGATGATATGCAGCCAAAACTAGCTCTTGTAAATCGTAAACCAATTTTACCGAGTCAAGAAGAGTTAGAGGCCAACAATCGTTCACACTCAGCAAAATTGCGCGTGGCTAGAAAGGTTCGTAAGTAATGACTGATAAACATCGTAACGAAGCCATTGCTAAGGCTCTTAAACGTCGTATTCGAAAATTTTCACGCATTGAAAAAGCTTTTTATGGTTCAATTATTTTAACGGCTATTACCATGGCGATTAGTATTATTTACCTTCAAAGCCGTAATCTTCAAGTACAACAGCAAATCACTGATTTAAATAGTCAGATTACTGAAGTACAGACAAATTACGACAATGCTAAACAAGAGGTTAACGAACTGTCAAGTCGTGACCGTGTTGAGCAAATTGCCCAAAATGCTGGTTTAACAAGCCAACAGGATAATATTAAACAGGTGGAGTAGTCTATGAAAAAATTAATGAATCGTTTTTTAGACTATGTGGTAAAGGACAGACGCACACCCGATAAGAATCGCGAGCGTGTTGGTCAAAATCTGATGATTTTGGCAGTCTTCCTTTTCTTTGTGTTTATTATCAATTTCGCGATTATTGTGGGAACAGATACCAAGTTTGGTCATAATTTATCTAAAGAAGCCTCAGATGTTTACCAACAAACAGTGACGGTTCAAGCCAAACGTGGTACGATTTATGACCGTAATGGTGTTGCACTGGCTGAGGATTCGACAACTTATAGTGTTTATGCTATTATTTCGAAATCTTACGTGTCAACAACTGGTGAAAAACTCTACGTTAAAAAATCTCAATACGATAAAGTTGCTGAGATTTTGAATGCCCAAATCGGTATTGATAAAGACGAAGTCTTAAAACAATTGAATCAAAGTGGGCTTTTCCAAGTGTCATTCGGAAGTTCAGGGTCTGGTTTATCATACAGTAAGAAATCAGAAATTGAAACAGCTATGAAGGAGGCTGGAATTAAGGGAATTGGATTTGAATCAACACCTGGACGTATGTATCCAAATGGTGTCTTTGCTTCGCAATTCTTAGGACTTGCCCAATTAAAAGAAAACAAAGATGGTAAAACATCAAGCCTTGTCGGAACATCAGGTTTAGAAGCCTCATTAAACGATGTGCTATCAGGGTCAGACGGAAAAGTAACCTATCAAAAAGATAAAAATGGTAACTTGTTACTTGGTACGGAAACGACTGTTAAACGTGCTGTTGATGGAAAAGATGTCTACACAACACTTTCTGAACCATTGCAATCTTATCTTGAGTCACAAATGGATATTTTCCAAAATGATGCTCAAGGTAAATATGCCAGTGCGACAGTGGTTAATGCTAAGACAGGAGAAATCTTAGCAACGACACAACGTCCAACTTATAATGCACAGACAATGGAAGGTTATAATGAAGATAACCTAAAAACATGGAATACCCTTCTATATCAAAGTTATTATGAACCAGGATCAACCATGAAAGTAATGACACTTGCCTCAGCTATCGATGATGGTATTTTTACGCCAAATGAAGTGATTTCAACAATCAACGGTATTACAGTTGCTGATACAAAAATCAATGACTGGAACGTCAATGAAGGTAATACTTCTGTTCAATATATGACGTATGCTCAAGGGTTTGCTTGGTCAAGTAACGTTGCTATGACAAGTCTTGAACAAAAAATGGGTAATGACAAATGGCTAAACTACTTGTCTAAGTTTAAGTTTGGTTACCCAACACGTTTTGGTATGGTCAATGAAGGTAGTGGCTTGTTACCATCAGACAATGAAGTAACCATTGCCATGAGTGCTTTCGGTCAAGGTATTGGTGTGACACAAGTTCAAATGCTTCGTGCCTTTTCTGCGATTTCTAATAAAGGGGTTATGCTTGAACCACAATTTATTAGTCAAATTTACGACCCAAATAATAATACAGCCCGTAAAGCGTCAGCTGAAATCTCTGGTAAACCTGTCTCAGAAAATGCTGCTAATCAAACACTTGATTACATGGTAACGGTTGGTACAGATTCACAATTTGGTACCTTGTATGATAGCACGGAAGGGGCACCGGTTATTCAAGTCGGTGATTACTCTGTTGCCGTCAAATCTGGTACAGCCCAAATTGCGGCACCTGCCGATCAAGGTGGAGGCTATTTGACAGGTGACAATGATTACATCAACTCAGTTGTTGCCATGGTGCCATCAGATGATCCTGATTTCATCATGTACGTCACTCTTCAACAACCCACAACAACTTTCAAACGTAATTTCTGGAAAGATGTTGTAAACCCAGTACTTGAACGTGCTATGATGATTAAAGATACTTTGACAAGTACAGCTGTGACTGGTACAGATACGGAAACCAAATACCAATTGAAAGATTATATCGGAAAAGCACCTGGTGATACCGCTCAGGAACTTCGTAATAATCTTGTTCAACCAGTTGTCGTTGGATCAGGTAGCAAAATTAAGAAAATGTCTAAAAAAGTCGGTAGCAACCTTTCACAAAATGAACAAGTGCTACTTTGGACAGGAAAATTAAAAACAATGCCAGACATGTATGGCTGGACGAAAGAAAATGTTGAAAAATTTGCGAAGTGGACTGGAATCAAAGTAACCATTAAAGGCTCTGGTTCAAAAGTCACTAAGCAAAGTGTCGATACCGGAAAAGATATTGACAAAGTCAAAAAAATTAAAATTACTTTAGGAGACTAAACTAAAATGTTTTTAAGTTTAATTGCAGGTATTGTCGCCTTTGCCTTGACAGTATTTGCTATGCCGCATTTTATTCGTATTTATCAATTGAAAAAAATTGGTGGGCAACAAATGCACGAGGATGTCAAACAACATTTGGCTAAAGCTGGAACACCAACAATGGGTGGGACAGTCTTTCTAACAGTTGCCATTCTTGTTAGTCTTGTCTTTAGTTTCTTTATTGAAAGACAAGCTGGTGCTTCAATGGGAGCAACCGTAGGAATTTTAATGGTTCTTTTGATTTATGGAATTGTTGGATTCCTTGATGATTTCTTGAAAATCTTTAAACAAATCAATGAAGGTTTGACACCTTGGCAAAAAATGAGTTTGCAAATTATTGGTGGTTTGATTTTCTATTTTGTTCACGTGCGTCCAAGTGGAACAGATGATTTGAATGTCTTTGGATTTGATTTACACCTTGGCGTTCTTTATGTTGCCTTTGTTCTTTTCTGGATTGTTGGATTTTCAAATGCGGTTAACTTGACTGATGGTATTGATGGATTGGCTTCAATCTCAGTAGCTATTAGTTTAGCAGCTTACGGTGTTATCGCAGTTGTTCAAAAACAATTTGACGTACTTTTGATTATTGTCACTATGATTGGTGCTTTGTTTGGTTTCTTTGTTTTCAATCACAAACCAGCTAAGGTCTTCATGGGTGATGTGGGAAGCTTGGCACTGGGTGCGATGCTTGCTGCAATTTCAATTGCCCTTCGTCAAGAATGGACATTGCTAATCATTGGATTTGTTTACGTTTTTGAAACAGCTTCAGTAATGCTTCAAGTATCTTACTTTAAATACACTAAGAAAAAATATGGTGAAGGTCGTCGTATCTTCCGTATGACACCATTCCATCATCATTTGGAGCTTGGTGGTTTGTCTGGAAAATCAGAAAAATGGTCTGAATGGAAAGTTGATGCTTTCTTGTGGAGCGTTGGAGCTATCGCAAGCATCCTCACATTGATTTTCCTTTATGTCTTATAATAAGGAAAGCGAGTTGAGAAATTCTCAGCTCGTTTTTTTAGTTCTTAAAGCGCATAGTGCTTTGCTTTAATCCCCCTTTTAATGATATAATAGAAAGGAATGAAAAAATTCACCTAGCAGCTCTTAGCTAGGGATGAAACGATAAACAGATATAGAGAAATTTCAAGTGAAACTTGATGAGATAAGAAATTGAGGTAAAACATGTCTTTTAACGATTTTAATTTTAAGCCCTACATCCGTGAGGCACTCGCAGAGCTTAAATTCAAAAATCCGACAGAAGTGCAACAAAAATTAATTCCTGTTGTACGTTCAGGTCGTGATTTGGTAGGTGAATCAAAAACTGGTTCAGGGAAAACACACACTTTCTTGCTACCAATCTTTGAAAAATTGGATGAAACAAGCGACAACGTTCAAGTTGTTATCACAGCACCAAGCCGTGAATTGGCAACACAAATCTATCAAGCTACAAAACAAATTGCGGATAAATCTGAAGCAGAAATCCGTGTAGCAAATTATGTTGGTGGGACAGATAAACTTCGTCAAATTGAAAAACTAAAATCATCTCAACCACATATCGTCATCGGAACACCTGGTCGTATTTATGATTTGGTTAAATCTGGCGACCTTGAAATCTACAAGGCACACACTTTTGTCGTTGATGAAGCTGATATGACGCTTGATATGGGATTCCTTGATACGGTTGATAAGATTGCTAGCACATTGCCAAAAGATGTTCAAATTTTGGTCTTCTCAGCAACTATTCCACAAAAATTGCAACCGTTCTTGAAGAAATATTTGACAAATCCTGTCATGGAAAAAATCAAGACAACAACAGTTATCGCAGATACCATCGATAACTGGTTGGTATCCACTAAAGGTCGTGATAAAAATGCTCAAATTTTGGAAATCACAAAAGCTCTTAACCCATACCTTGCTATGATTTTTGTGAACACCAAAGAACGTGCAGATGAATTGCACAGCTACCTTGTATCAAATGGTTTGAAAGTTGCTAAAATCCACGGTGGCATTCCACCACGTGAACGTAAACGTACGATGAACCAAATCAAAAAACTGTCTTACGAATACATCGTGGCAACAGATTTGGCAGCGCGTGGGATTGATATTGAAGGGGTTAGTCACGTTATCAACGATGCGATTCCGCAAGATTTGTCATTCTTTGTTCACCGTGTTGGACGTACAGGACGTAATGGTTTGAATGGTATTGCTATTACTCTTTACCAACCAAGTGATGATTCAGATATTCGTGAACTTGAAAAATTAGGAATCAAATTCGTACCAAAAATGCTCAAAAATGGTGAATTCCAAGATACTTACGATCGTGATCGCCGTGCTAACCGTGAAAAATCATACCAAAAACTTGATACTGAGATGATTGGTTTGGTTAAGAAGAAAAAGAAAAAAATCAAACCTGGTTATAAGAAAAAAATTCAATGGAAAGTTGATGAAAAACGCAAACGCGAACGCCGTGCCGCTAACCGTGCTAAAGGGCGTGCCGAACGTAAAGCAAGAAAACAAACTTTCTAATATCAAAAGTAGTCTGAAACAAAAGTTTCAGGCTATTTTTTAGGCTCAAATAAAAAAATTAGACTATTGTGTCAAGAACTTAGCTCGATATTATGATAGTTTTTCTCTATCAAGGTCATAGAAAATATATATTGGGCAGGCGCCTCTAAGTTTGGTAGACTGTAACAAAGATGATTAGAAAAGAGGAAGAGAGATGAAAAAGACAAACCTTTTAACAGTAGCCTTTTTAGCGGTAGTTGCTTTGGTGCTTTCAGCTTGCTCAACTCAAACGCAATCTGGTGGTAAAAAGGTCATCAAAGTAGCGACTGATTCAGACACAGCACCATTTACTTATAAGGAAAATAAAGCCTTTAAAGGTTATGATATCGATGTGGTAAAAGCTATTTTCAAGGACTCAAAGGAATACAAAGTGGAGTTTGTGACAACAGCTTTTGATTCTATTTTGACGGGTGTGGATGCAGACCGTTATCAAATTGCGGCAAATGATTTTAATTACAATGAAGAACGTGCGCAAAAATACCTTTTCTCAGATCCAATTTCACACTCCAATTATGCGATTACGAGTGCTGAAGGGACAAGCTATGATAGTTTAGATGATTTATCGGGTAAAAAAACGGAAGTTATTTCAGGGTCAAATTACGCGCAAGTTTTGGAAAAATGGAACAAGGATAATCCAGATAAAGAACCGATTAAAATCAAGTATGCTGCAAGCTCAACTGGTTTAACGACACGTGTTCAACACATTGAAAATGGAACGATTGATTTTATTCTTTACGATGCCATTTCATCAAATTATTTGGTTGAAGACCAAGGCTTTAATTTAACAGTAACTAATGTTAAAGAAAAAGTCGGTGGTGAAAACGATGGACTAGAATATCTCTTGTTCGCTGATACTAGTGATGGTAAAGAACTGCAAGCATTCGTTAATAAACGCCTTAAAACTCTAAAAGAAGATGGAACGTTAGCTGAATTAAGTCAAACTTACTTTGGTGGAGATTTCGTCTCATCTGTTAAATCTTAAAAGAAGGAGTATTCATGTCTTTTATAATACTTACAACTGGCTTATCTTGGTATGATAAGTTAGTTGAAAAAATACCTGAAGGTCAGCTCTTTAGCTGGCGTGCGGTTTTTGATGCCATTCCTGATTTGCTGGGACATTTGCCGACAACTCTTGGATTGACTTTAGCAGGTGCTTTCTTTGGTTTGATTTTAGCTTTAGTCTTTGCTATTGTGAAAATCAATCGTCCTAAAGTTTTGTATCCTATTCAAGCTGTTTTCGTCAGTTTTTTACGTGGAACACCGATTTTGGTTCAGTTGATGCTGACTTATTACGGCATTCCACTCTTTTTAAAATTTCTTAAGCTAAAATACGGGTTTGACTGGAATATCAATGCCATTCCTGCCTCAGTTTTTGCTGTGACAGCATTTGCTTTTAATGAAGCTGCCTACACTAGCGAGACCATTCGTGCGGCTATTCAAGCTGTAAATGTTGGTGAAATCGAAGCAGCGCGTAGTCTTGGAATGACTTCGTTTCAAGTTTATCGCCGTGTGATTATTCCAAATGCTGCGGTGATTGCCACACCAACTTTGATTAACAGTTTAATTGGCTTGACCAAAGGAACATCGCTAGCATTTAATGCTGGGATTGTTGAAATGTTTGCCCAAGCTCAGATTTTAGGTGGGTCAGATTACCGTTACTTTGAACGATATATTTCGGTCGCTCTGGTTTACTGGATTATCAGTATTATTATCGAACAAATTGGTCGTTTAATTGAGAAAAAAATGGCTATTGATACTCCAAAAATAAGCCAAGATACGATAACAGGAGATATTCGCTAATGATTAAGATTACAAAATTAACAAAAGCATTCTCTGGTCAGAAGGTTTTAGATGGTTTAGATGTGGCTATTAAAAAGGGTGAAGTCTTGGCCCTTGTTGGAGCATCTGGAGCAGGAAAGTCAACGTTTTTACGTAGTTTGAATTATTTAGAGCAAGCTGACTATGGGAGTATTGCTATTGATGATTTCAAGGTTGATTTTCAAAATATCACCAAAGAAGAAGTGCTTGAACTCCGTCGAAAACTGGCTATGGTTTTTCAGCAATTTAACCTTTTTGAACGCCGCACCGCACTTGAAAATGTCAAAGAAGGCTTAAAGATTGTCAAAAAACTATCAGATGCTGAGGCAACTAAGATTGCTAAAGAAGAATTAGCTAAAGTTGGTTTGTCTGATCGTGAGAATCATTACCCAAGGCATTTATCAGGCGGGCAAAAGCAGCGCGTGGCCTTAGCGCGAGCACTTGCCATGAAACCTGATGTTCTTCTTTTAGATGAACCCACTTCTGCCCTTGATCCAGAGTTGGTTGGAGAAGTGGAAAAATCAATTGCAGATGCTGCAAAAGCAGGACAAACCATGATTTTGGTGAGCCATGATATGAATTTTGTTTATCAAGTGGCTGATAAAGTTCTCTTTTTGGATAAGGGACGTATTCTTGAAGCTGGTCGACCAGAAGAGATTTTTAAACATCCCAAAGAAGCAAGAACCAAAGAATTCTTTGCAAATTATACAAAAACGTATATTTAAAGACACAGATTTGATATAATAAGAGCTGAAAGTTTTTTTCAGCTTTTTTAGAGCAAAATAGAATACGAGTGCAAGGTGAAATATGTTTTTAGAAATTTTTAGTCTCTATATTCAGGGATTACTTTTATCAATTATCAGTGTTTTTTTAGTTGGTGTTTTTTGGAATTTTTGGCGAGCTAGACGCAAATATGATAAAACAGCCAAAGAACGCCAAGCTTTTTTGTATGATATTTTGATGATATCTATTATGGTCATTCCAGTTCTTTCTTTTGCTTTTATGGCCATTTTATTGATGTTTAAAGCATAATAATTGTGTTTTAGAGATGAGCTTGATAGAATAGAAAAATAATCGATAAAACGAGGTAAAAAATACATGTACGATACATTAATTATTGGTTCAGGTCCTGCAGGGATGACTGCTGGGCTTTATGCCGCACGTGCTAACCTTAAAGTTGGTATTATTGAACAAGGTGCTCCTGGTGGGCAAATGAATAATACATCAGAAATTGAAAACTACCCAGGTTACGATCACATTTCTGGACCAGAATTGTCAATGAAAATGCATGCACCGCTTGAAAAATTTGGCGTGGAAAATATTTATGGTATCGTCAAAAGCATTGAAGATGCTGGCGATGTTAAACGCGTCATCACTGAAGATGCTACTTATGAAGCTAAGACAATTATTTTGGCGACTGGTGCTAAAAACCGTGCCCTTGGCGTAGCTGGTGAAGAAGAGTACACAAACCGTGGGGTGTCATACTGTGCAGTTTGTGATGGAGCATTCTTCCGTAACCAAGATTTATTGGTTGTCGGTGGTGGTGACTCAGCTGTTGAAGAAGCTGGTTATTTAACACAATTTGCAAAATCAGTAACCATTATTCATCGTCGCGATGAATTACGCGCACAAAAGATTTTGCAAGACCGTGCCTTTGCTAACGAGAAAATCAATTTCATCTGGGATTCCGTTGTTAAAGAAATCAAAGGAAATGATATCAAGGTTTCAGGTGTTGTTGTAGAAAATGTTAAAACTGGTGAAATCAGTGAACATGAGTTTGGTGGTATTTTCATCTACGTTGGTGTTGACCCAGTTTCAAAAATGGTTGAAGGACTTGGTATTACAGATGAAGCTGGTTGGGTTATCGCAGATGACCACATGAAGACAGCTATTCCAGGTATCTTTGCTATCGGTGATGTGCGTAAGAAAGAACTCCGTCAAATCACAACAGCAGTTGGTGATGGCGCTATTGCTGGACAAGGTGTTTACCAATATATCGAAAATATGAAATAATAAAAAGCTGAGATTTTATCTCGGCTTTTTTAGTAGCTGAAAAGGAAGAAAGGAAGTGAAAAACTTTTCTGAAAGTCAGATTTTTTTCAAATCTTTGCGCAAAACCTCACAAAGTTTTAGCCAGTCTCTCGTAATTGTGCTATAATATGGGGGATAATTAATCTTTTGACAGATGCTAGCAGAGGTTGTTAAAACCAGATGTAATAAGACTAGCATTGGGTCGATATTTTTAAAAAGGGGATACCACATGTATCAAGATGATAGTTTAACTCTCCACACAGATTTGTATCAAATTAATATGATGCAAGTTTATTTCGATAAAGGCATTCACAACCGTAAAGCGGTTTTTGAAGTCTTTTTCCGTAAAGAACCATTTTCAAATGGCTATGCTGTTTTTGCTGGTTTGCAACGTATGGTTGAATACCTTAAAAACCTTCGTTTTACAGAAACAGATATTGCTTACTTAGAAGAATTAGGTTATCCAGCTGATTTCATCGCTTATTTGAAAGATTTTAAATTAGAATTAACCATTCGTTCAGCTCAAGAAGGTGACCTTGTTTTCGCTAATGAACCAATCGTCCAAGTGGAAGGACCTTTGGCACAATGTCAATTGGTTGAAACAGCTTTGCTTAACATCGTAAACTTCCAAACATTGATTGCCACAAAAGCTGCTCGTATCCGTTCAGTTATTAATGATGAACCATTGCTAGAATTTGGTAGCCGTCGTGCCCAAGAAATGGATGCAGCAATTTGGGGAACACGTGCTGCTGTAATCGGTGGTGCTAATGCCACATCAAATGTTCGTGCTGGTAAAATGTTTGATATTCCAGTATCAGGAACACACGCACATGCTCTTGTTCAAGCTTACGGAGATGACTATGAAGCCTTCATGGCTTACGCAGGCACTCACAAAGATTGCGTCTTTTTGGTTGATACTTATGATACACTTCGTTTGGGTGTTCCAGCAGCTATTCGTGTAGCCAATGAACTTGGCGACAAGATTAACTTCCTTGGAGTTCGTATCGACTCTGGTGATATGGCTTACTTGTCTAAAAAAATCCGCGAACAATTGGATGCTGCAGGTTACCCAGATGCTAAAATTTACGCTTCAAATGATTTGGATGAAAATACCATTCTTAACCTTAAAATGCAAAAAGCCAAAATTGACGTTTGGGGTGTTGGTACAAAACTTATCACAGCTTATGACCAACCAGCTCTTGGTGCTGTTTACAAAATTGTCTCAATCGAAGATGAAAACGGTGTAATGCAAGACACTATCAAATTGTCTAACAACGCTGAAAAAGTGTCTACACCAGGTAAAAAACAAGTTTGGCGCATCACAAGTCGCGAAAGAAATAAAACAGAAGGTGACTACATCACTTTCACAGATACAGATGTTAACCAACTTGATGAAGTTTACATGTTCCACCCAACATACACTTACATCAATAAAACAGTAAAAGATTTTGAAGCTGTTCCTCTCCTTGTTGATATCTTTGATAAAGGTGAATTGGTTTACGATTTGCCAACACTTGCTGAAATCCAAGATTATGCCCGCAAAGAATACGACAAACTTTGGGACGAATACAAACGTCTACTTAACCCACAAGATTATCCAGTTGACTTGTCACAAGAAGTTTGGCAAAACAAAATGGATCTTATCGACCGTATTCGCAAAGAAGCTCAACAAAAAGGAGAAGTTAAGTAATGACATTACAAGAAAAAATCATTGCAGAATTGGGTGTTAAACCAAGTATTGACCCTAAAGAAGAAATCCGTGTGTCTGTTGATTTCTTGAAAGATTACATGAAAAAACATTCTTTCTTGAAATCTTATGTGCTTGGTATTTCTGGTGGTCAAGATTCAAGCTTGGCAGGACGTTTGGCACAAATCGCCATGGAAGAATTGCGTGCTGAAACTGGTGATGACAGCTATAAATTCATCGCAGTTCGTTTGCCATACGGTGTTCAAGCTGACGAAGAAGATGCACAACGTGCGCTTAAATTCATCAAACCAGATGTTAGCATTGCTGTAAATATCAAAGAAGCTGTTGATGGACAAGTTCATGAACTTGAAAAAGCTGGTATTGACGTTTCTGACTTTAACAAAGGTAACATCAAAGCACGCCAACGTATGATTACACAATATGCAGTAGCAGGTGCAAATAGCGGTGCTGTTATCGGTACTGATCACGCTGCAGAAAACATCACTGGATTCTTTACAAAATTTGGTGATGGTGGTGCTGACGTGATTCCACTTTATCGCCTTAACAAACGTCAAGGTAAACAATTATTGGCAGAGCTTGGTGCTGACCCAGCTATCTACGAAAAAATTCCAACAGCTGACTTAGAAGAAAACCGTCCAGGTATTGCTGATGAAGTAGCACTAGGCGTTACTTACAACGATATCGATGATTATCTTGAAGGTAAAACAGTTTCAGCAGAAGCACAAGCTAAAATCGAAAACTGGTGGAATAAAACAGAACACAAACGTCACTTGCCAATCACAGTATTTGACGATTTCTGGAAATAAATTTCAAAATCAAAAAGCCCTACTTGGGCTTTTTTTGTTTGGTTTTAGTATTATTATTTGAAAATTCTGACATATACTGTTATGAAAGTTTACACATTTTTTTGAAAGTTTCAAAAAGTTCTACAATTTCTCTTGAAAAATGCTTAATAAGCGCTATAATGGTTATTAGTTAAGTTAGGTTAAGTCAGAAAATATTACATGAGAACTTAGCCACATTATAGGAGGAATTATGTCAGAATTATCATCAACATTTACTGATAAACTATTTGCTGACTTTCAAGCTGATAGCAAATTGCGTGCTGTTGAAAATGCTGTAACTCACAATGGATTGTTAAAATCACTTGAAACACGTCAAAGTGAAATGGAAAACGACCACGCTTTTTCAATTGATTTAACAAAAGATAAAGTTGCTAACCAAAAAGCTTCAGGTCGTTGCTGGATGTTTGCAGCTCTTAATACTTTCCGTCATAAAATGATCTCAGACCTTAACTTGGAAAACTTCGAACTTTCTCAAGCGCACACATTCTTCTGGGATAAATACGAAAAATCAAACTGGTTCTTAGAACAAGTTATTGCAACTGCTGACCAAGAACTTGGTAGCCGTAAAGTAAAATTCTTACTTGATGTGCCACAACAAGATGGTGGTCAATGGGATATGGTTGTTGCTCTTTTTGAAAAATACGGTGTTGTGCCCAAAGCTGCTTACCCAGAATCAATTTCATCAAGCAACAGTCGTGAATTGAACCAATACCTTAACAAATTGTTGCGTCAAGATGCACAAATTTTGCGTGAAGCAATTGCAGCAGGTGCTGATGACAAAGCTGTTCAAACTAAAAAAGAAGCTCTTCTTCAAGAAGTCTTCAATTTCTTAGCTATCAACCTTGGTTTGCCACCACGTACATTTGATTTTGCTTACCGTGATAAAGACAATAACTATCATTCAGATAAAAATATCACACCACAAGAATTCTTCAAAAAATACGTTGGTTTAGATCTTTCTGAATACGTATCAGTTATCAATGCCCCAACAGCTGACAAACCTTATGGTAAATCATACACTGTTGAAATGCTTGGTAACGTGGTTGGTAGCCGTGATGTTCGTTACATCAACCTTGATATGGAACGTTTCAAAGAATTGGCTATTGCTCAAATGCAAGCTGGTGAAACTGTTTGGTTTGGTTCTGATGTTGGCCAAATTTCAGACCGCCAAAAAGGTATCATGGCAACAAATGTTTACGATTTTGAAACAGCTATGGATATCAACTTCACACAAGATAAAGCAGGTCGTCTTGATTACAGCGAAAGCTTGATGACACACGCTATGGTCCTTACAGGTGTTGATTTGGACGAAAATGGCAAATCTCTTAAATGGAAAGTTGAAAATTCATGGGGAGATAAAGTTGGTAACAAAGGTTACTTTGTTGCTTCTGATGCTTGGATGGATGAATTCACTTACCAAATCGTGGTACGTAAAGAATTCTTGACAGCAGAAGAACGCGCTGCTTATGAAGCTGAACCAATCGTTCTTGCACCTTGGGATCCAATGGGAGCTCTTGCAAGCAAATAATATAAAACTAAAAACGTTAGCTGGTATCAGCTAACGTTTTTTTTGGCACAATAAAATCACCTCTGCTTAATCAGAGGTGATTTTTTATTATTCGTTACCTTCAGTGCTGCTGTTAGTATCAGTAGATTCGCTGCTTTCTGAGCTAGCTTCTGTTGATGAAGTATCTTCGCTAGATGATTGACTAGATGAAGCTTCTTCAGAAGAGCTTGAGCTTGAACCATAGATGTTGCTGTAGACTGAGCTTGATGATGGTGAATAAGTGTAATTGCTTGAGCCGCTTAAGTAAGCATAGCCGCCACTTGTGTAAACACCTTTAGGAACCTCAAAGTCTTCGCTTCCGCTACCATATTTTTCGTTGAGGTAGCTTTGCATAGCTTTGTAAACATCAGCTGCAACGTTTAGACCGTTACCGTAAATTGGTGTCATACGGTTTTTATAACCTGTCCAAACAGCCATTGAGTACTGTGGTGTGTATCCGACAAACATTTCATCAGGAGCCATTGTTCCGACAGCACTATTGTAAATGCCTGTTGATTCTTCGATTTCAGCAAGTTCATCATCTGAGTAGTTTGATGTACCTGTTTTACCAGCTTGGTAGATACCTGGGAGAGCAGCTCTCGTACCAGTACCGTATGTCAAAACAGTTTTCATCATTGAAGTCATCAAGTAAGCTGTTGTTTCTTTCATGGCACGGCTACCAGATGCGCTAAATGATTTACTTGTACCATCGTTGAATTCGATTTTGTTGACATATTGTGGTTCGTAGTAAATTCCACCGTTAGCAAATGCGGCATAGGCAGCAGCCATTTTTTCACTACTTGCACCGTATTTTTGGCTAGAATCACTTGTTGAACTTGAGATAGCATTTGAGTAGTAAAGTTGTGGGTAGTAAATGCCAAGACCTTCCAAGAATGATTTAGCTTTATTTAAGCCGACAGATTCAAGGGCTCTAACCGCTGGTACGTTACGTGATTGTTGGATAGCGGTTTGAATGGTCATGTTACCGTAGTATTGACGGTCCCAGTTATAAATTTGAGTTGAAGTGCCTGGCCAGTAGTATTTGCTATCGCTAGTGACAGCAGCAGTACTTGTGTAGACACCATTTTCAATCGCTGGAGCATAGTCTGTGATTGGTTTCATTGTAGAACCCCAGTCACGGTCAGTTAGAACGGCTTGGTTAGTTCCGAGTGAAACAGTTGTATCTTGGTTACGTGAACCAAGTTGAGCAATAACTTTACCAGTGCTTACGTCAACAACAGTTGAGGCAACTTGTAAGTCTGTATCTGGGTAATAGACATAAGAGTCTGTGTTGTAGATATCCCAGAGGTATTTTTGAGCTTCTGTATCAACGTTTGTGTAAACTTTCAAACCAGCTGAGTAGATATCTTGACCAGTTTTGTCGCTTACTTCTTGAATAACTTCTTTGATGTAGTTATCAAGATAAGGTTCATAACTTGTTGATTCAGTTAGTGTTTGCAGACCATCTGTGACTGGAGTAGCACGAGCTGTATCGTATTCAGATTTTGTAATGTTACCATCTTCATACATTTCAGCAAGAACAGTATCACGACGGTTTTGAGCAGCTTCTGGATTTGTGTAAGGATCATATTGACTTGGTGCTTGAGGAATACCAGCAAGTAAAGCCAACTGTGCAATAGACAAATCTTTCAAATCTTTACCGTAGTAAGATTTAGCTGCTGTTAGCATACCATAGTTACCGTTACCCATGTACACTTTGTTAATGTAGAAGGTAAGAATTTCTTCTTTGGTATATTTACGTTCCATTTGAAGAGCTAGCCAAGCTTCTTGAGCTTTACGTTTCAAGGTTTGGTCAGATTCACTTGTTGAGAAGTAAGCCAATTTGATTAACTGTTGGTCAAGTGTCGAACCACCTTGTGTGCTAGAGCTTGTAAAGTTATTTAGCGCTGCTCCGAGGATACGGTAAACATCGATACCACGGTGTTTGAAGAAACGTTTATCTTCGATAGATGTCACTGCATTAACCAAGTTCAATGGAATACTGTTAGCTGATACGCTCTCACGTTTTTCAGAACCCAAGTCAGCAATTAAGGTTCCGTTGGTATCATAAATCAGACTTGAGTTAGTTGATGATAATTTAGCTGCTGTTAGTTTTGGTGTGCTGCTAACATAGAATGCAAAGATTGAGCCACCAATTAGAAAACCAGCAACAACCAAAGACATCAGAGTGATTAAACCGTATTTTAGCACCTTAAGAGCAGTTGCTTTAGATGCAGGATTGCTTGTTCGTCTGTGTTTTGTTGTTTTCTTTTTAATTGTGATCACCGCCTAATATTTTTTGATCGATAATGTCCAAATAAGGAACTTGAGGGAGTGAACTTGTTGTCACCATATACCCATTTTTTCTGATATAATCAAGTGGCATGGATTTGGTGCCGAGGTTGATTTGGTAAAAGTCTACTAGAGCACTAGCAGGTAAGAAATAAGTTTCCTTAAGTGTCGAAAAGTGAAGTAGTACAAAGCAGATGCCGTCTTGCTTTAAGACATGTTCCATGTGCTCAATCTGGTGAGCGTGGAAGTTTTTTAAGGGCATGGAAGTCTTTTGTCGCGTTTCTTTCGCTTCAAAGTCAATGTAGCGTCCTTTATAGACACCAGAATAATCGGTCGTGGATGCTTGGCGAAAGTAAGCTTCTACAATTTTGGCACGGCTTCTTTTAGGATAATCAACTTTTACAATTTGAATTGGGGTTGGTTTTTTGTGAACGACAGCAATATCACGAGATAAGTAGTAATTATTAGTTTCATTGATTGCTGCTTCAAAACTCATCCCACGATTAGCAAAGTTAATCGTTGATTTTGTGTTCTTCCTAGAAGCTGGGGCTGCTTGTTTTCGAATAAGATGATGAGGGTAATTAACCATAAAACTCCTAACATTCATGCTTAAGTCAATATAAGCACTACTATTATAACATATTTTTAGAAAGGAAACAGGTTATGACTGCAATTCTCGTCACGGGCTATAAGAGTTTTGAGCTTGGTATTTTTCAAGAAAAAGACCAACGAATCGAGATTATCAAGAAGGCAATTAGACATGATTTGATTCGCTATTTTGATGAAGGGGTTGATTGGTTAATCTTTATGGGAAACCTCGGATTTGAATATTGGGCATTACAGGTTGCAAAAGAGCTCCAAGAGGAGTATGATTTTAGTATTGCTACTATTTTTACTTTTGAAAATCATGGTCATAATTGGAACGAAGCCAATCAAGTCAAATTGAGTGAGTTCAAACAGGTGGATTTTGTGAAGTATTCCTATAAAGAGTATGAAAATCCAAGTCAGTTTAGAGCGTACAATCAATTTTTAGTAGATAATACAGACGGTGCTTACCTTTTTTATGATCCAGAAAATGAAACAAATCTGAAATATCTGGTAGAAGTCATGCGAGAAAAAGGTAACTATCCTATCCAGTATTTAACCTTTGATCGCCTTAATGAATTCCTTGAAGATTGGTAATGAATTTTTAATAATGATTTAAAGGTAAATGCTTGATTTTTCACTAAATTTTCTGTAACATATATCTTGATATGACGTTTTCATATTCGAAGGTTAACTAGAATAGTTTTGTTTGGAGAGAGATAGAATGGCAAGTATTATTTTTAGTCCTAAGGACATTTTTGAACAAGAATTCAAAACCAGCATGCGTGGTTATGATAAAAAAGAAGTAGACGAGTTCCTTGATGATGTTATCAAAGACTATGAAAGTTACATTTCTCAAGTCCAAGAACTACGTGCTGAAAATGAAAAATTAAAACAAGAGTTGGCTGCTAAACCAAAAGCAGCGCCAGCAACTTCTTATGTTGCTCCACAGGCTGAGCACGCACGTGTTGCTCAAACTGCTACAAACTTCGATATTTTGAAACGCATTAGCCGTTTGGAAAAAGAAGTATTTGGTAAACAAATCACTGAATAATAACTTTAGTCATTTTTGACAAAGTTATTAACAGAATGTGTCTATGACTTACCTCTTGACGAAGGTAAGAAAGATAAATTGCAATTTTTGGATAATCGCGTGGTATTCTAATACCATGAGGAAAGTCCATGCTAGCACTGGCTGTGATGCCGGTAGTGTTTGTGCTAGGTGAATTAATAAGCCTAGGGACATCTTTTGATGTTACGGCGAGTGAAAAGGCTAAGTCTTTGATATGCCTAAATAGCTCTGAAAAGTGCCACAGTGACGTAGTTCTTGAGGAAACTCGGGAAGTGGAACGCGGTAAACCCCTCAAGCTAGCAACCCAAACTTTGGTAGGGGCACGGGATAGTAGGAATCCGAACGATCTATCCTGACTGGAAACAGTAGACAGATGATTATCGAAGGAGATAAGACCTAGTTATCTCTGGAACAAAACATGGCTTATAGAAAATTGCATATAGGTATCTAGCTAGCTTAGGCTAGCTTTTATTTTTTGTATTTTAATACTAAAATACCTCGTGATTTGGTATTTGAAAATTAATTGAATTTTACTAGCTATAAGCTGGTAAAACGTGTTAAACTTATAGATAAGTATTTTGATGAAATAGGAATGTGTGAATGAAAAAAACATTTAATTTAGTAGCGACTGCAGCTGCAGGGCTTGAAGCTGTTGTCGGGCGTGAAATCCGTGATTTAGGGATTGATTGCCAAGTTGAAAATGGTAAAGTACGTTTCCAAGGTGATGTTCGAACAATTATTACAACAAACCTTTGGCTTCGTGCGGCAGACCGTGTCAAAATTGTTGTTGGAGAATTTCCGGCGCGTACCTTTGAGGAGTTGTTTCAAGGGGTTTATAAATTGGATTGGGAAAATTATTTGCCTTTGGGTGCCAAATTCCCAATTTCAAAAGCAAAATGTGTCAAATCAAAATTGCACAACGAGCCAAGTGTTCAAGCCATCAGTAAAAAAGCAGTTGTAAAAAAACTTCAAAAAGTTTACCACCGTCCAGATGGTGTTCCTTTGCAGGAAAATGGTGCAGAATTCAGAATTGAAGTATCTATTTTGAAAGATAAAGCGACCGTTATGATTGATACAACTGGGGCTAGTCTATTTAAACGTGGTTACCGTGTGGAAAAAGGTGGCGCTCCAATTAAAGAAAACATGGCAGCTGCTATTATTGAATTGTCAAACTGGTACCCAGATAAACCATTTATCGACCCAACATGCGGTTCAGGAACATTCTGTATTGAAGCTGCTATGATTGGGATGAACATCGCACCTGGTTTTAACCGTGATTTTGCCTTTGAAGAGTGGAATTGGGTAGATGCTGATTTGGTTCAAAAAGTTCGTGATGAGGCTGAAGAAAAAGCTAACTACGATATCGAGCTTGATATTTCAGGATTTGATATTGATGGTCGCATGATTGAAATCGCTAAGAAAAATGCAGAAGAAGCAGGACTTGGCGATGTCATCAAATTGAAACAAATGCGTCTTCAAGACTTGAAAACCGATAAAATCAACGGTGTTATCATTTCTAACCCACCTTACGGTGAGCGATTGCTTGATGACAAAGCAGTCGACATCTTGTATAATGAGATGGGACAGACCTTTGCACCACTTAAAACATGGAGCAAATTTATTCTGACCAGCGATGAACAGTTTGAACGAAAATACGGGTCACAAGCTGATAAAAAACGTAAATTGTATAATGGTACTCTTAGAGTTGATTTGTACCAATTTTACGGTGAACGTGTTAAACGCTCTGCTATCACGCAAGCAAAAGAAAAGTAAGGAAAAGTGCGCTTAACAACATCGTTAAGCAGTTGAGATTTTATTTAGAGAGGTGACCAGAACGTGTCAGAAAAAAAAGACATGCCATCTTCTGAAGAAAAAGATGGGCTTAACTTTGAAGATGTTAAAAATCTAACCATTGAAGAAGCTGTTCGAAAAGATTCTGAAATGAAAGCTGGAATTACTGAGTCTGATGGCGTTTTAGATAAGTATATTAAACAGCACCGAGATGAAGTAACATCGCAAAAATTTGAAACAAAGTTATCTGATTTTGAAGATTTAGATACAAAAGCTTTGGATAACTTTATTAAAAAACAACGTGAAGAACTTGTTAATAGCGGGATTGTTAGCAAGGACGTTTTTGAGGAAACTGCTGAACCTAAATCAGAAGTTGAATCAGAAGAAGTAGCTGAACCAGTCGTTGAAGAGACTGAAGTTAAAGAGGTTGAGGCTGAGCCTGAACAAGCAGAAACTGTTGACTCAGAAAAAGAAGCTGCAAAAGAAGTAGAAGCAACTACTCCGGAAGTTGAAGAAACTGTAGCTGCTGTTGAAGAATCAAAAGAAGAAACTGTAGCTGCTCCTGCTGAAGAGGTTAAAGAAACTGAAAAAGCAGCTGCTTCAATTGCTCTTTCATCTGATGATAGCAAACCAACATCTAAGAAAAAACGTGTTATCATTGGTGGTTTAGCAGCTCTTGTTGTCGCTATTTTTGGTGCAGGTTATGCGCTACACTACACTAAAGATTCAACAACTACAGTAGCTAGCTCATCAACTTCATCAAGCCAGAAAAAAACGACATCAAGTTCAAGTACTGCAGAAAAAGCTAAAAAAGCCAAAAAAGCTTTTGATGATGCATATGCAGCTTTATTCACTGATGATACTAAAACGAAGTTGAAAAACAGTGAATTTGACAAGATTTCTGTCCTAAAAGAAAAATTGGATGACCTAAAAGGTACTGATTTTTATGATGCTGCTAAAAAAGAATACGATACTGTAGCAGCTCACATTACAGCTATCAAAGCAATCAATGCTTTGTTTGAAAAAGACGTTATTGTTGATGGTAAGAAAGTTTCAGGAACTGTTAAAGCTGATGCCAAATTCGATAGCTTATCTAGTGATGTTTTGAATACAGGTGACGCTAACTTGGATAATTTATTGCAATCAGTGATTACTGATGGTAAAAATCAATTAGCGGCTAAAGCACAATCAAGTAGCCAAGCGCAAGCAGCTGCTAACTCTGCCAGCCAGACAGAAAGCAGCGATAAAGCAGCTGAAGCTAAACCAGCAGCGCCTGCATCTGATAATTCAAATCTTCAACGAGATAAGAGTCGTGTTCCTTATAACGACTCAGCGATTGCTGATTCAAATAATCCAGCTTGGATATTTGGTGACGGTGTACTTGAAAAAATCGTTTCAACATCACAAGCTCGTGGTTATTTCTCTGGAAATGACTATATTCTTGAAAAAGTTAATATTATCAATGGTAATGGTTACTATAACATGTTTAGAAAAGACGGAACTTACCTCTTCTCAATTAACTGTAAAACAGGTTATTTTGTAGGTAATGGTTCAGGTCACTCTGACGCTTTGGATTATTAATTTTTAAAGGCGATTCCTAGAAATAGGGCGCCTTTTTTGTTTGTATTTTCAAAGTAATGAAAAATTCTGTGAAAAGATTCAAAAAGTTTGACACCAAAAATTGTAAGCGCTATAATTAACCTAACTTAAAGATTAAGGGGTGATATTTATGGTAAAAGTAGCCATTGTTACTGGTGCAGGTCAAGGAATTGGCTTTGCCATTGCTAAACGTCTTCACGCTGATGGATTTAAGATTGGAATCTTGGATTATAACCAAGAAACTGCTGAAAAAGCTGTTCAAGAACTGTCGCCACAGGATGCTTACGCTGTTGTAGCAGATGTTTCTAAACGTGAAGAAGTAGCTAAGGCTTTTGAACAGGTTGTTGAGCATTTCGGAGATTTGTCGGTAGTTGTTAATAACGCAGGTGTTGCGCCGACAACACCCTTAGATACTATCACAGAAGAAGTCTTCGAACGCACTTTTGCCATTAATGTCGGTGGTACTATTTGGGGTGCTCAAGCTGCTTTGACTGAGTTTAAAAAATTAGGTCATGGCGGTAAAATTATCAATGCTTCTTCACAAGCTGGTGTCGTTGGTAATCCAAATCTAACGATTTATGGTGGTAGTAAATTTGCCATTCGTGGTATCACACAAACCTTAGCGCGTGATTTGGCAGATTATGGTATTACGGTAAATGCTTATGCACCAGGTATTGTTAAAACACCGATGATGTTTGATATTGCTCATGAAGTTGGTAAAAATGCTGGTAAAGATGATGAATGGGGCATGCAAACTTTTGCTAAAGATATTACCCTTAAACGTTTATCTGAACCAGAAGATGTAGCTAAAGCTGTTAGCTTCCTAGCAGGACCAGATTCTGATTACATCACTGGGCAAACCATTATTGTTGATGGTGGTATGCAATTCCACTAAGACATCTATAAATCAAAAAAGACAGGGAAAGTCATTTCTCTGTCCTTTTTGGTGTAAAAAAAGCCAGCTGCTAGCTGACTTAAAAGATTTAGATGACGTGACGTTCAAATGGATCGTCTGAGATACCATCTTTAAGAATAAGTTTTGCCCATTCTTTTGCTGTAAATAGACTGTGGTCTTTGTAGTTACCACAAGACTCGATAGTAGTACCTGGAACGTCATCCCATGATGTTACAGTAGCGATTTCTTCTAAACTTGATTTGATGACTTTGGCAATTTCAGTGGTGTTGTGTTTGCCCCACATAATCAAATGGAAACCAGTACGGCAGCCAAATGGTGAACAGTCAATCATTCCGTCGATACGTTCACGGATAAGTTTAGCGAGCAAGTGTTCGATTGTGTGTAATCCAGCAGTTGGAATAGCATTTTCATTTGGTTGAACAAGACGAATATCAAAGTTTGTAATCACATCACCTTTAGGACCAACTTCCTCAGAAATAAGACGGACATAAGGTGCTTTAACAATTGTATGGTCAAGTTCGAAACTTTCTACAGTTACTTCTTTTTTAGACATAATAGACTCCTTTTTTATTCCTCTAATAATCATATCATAAATTTTAGTAAAACGCTTTACAATTTTAAATTGTGAAAAAACTCGATTTATGGTAAACTTGAAAGTAGCTTTCTATAGATGAAATCTAAAATTTTTATTGAGGTAAAAACATGGCAAATATTATTATCTTGGTTGTTTTTGCCCTCATTGGTTTGATAGTTGGTTATGCACTAATTTCCATCAGACTTAAGTCTGCGAAAGAAGCTGCAGAACTCACTCTTTTAAATGCAGAACAGGATGCTGTGAATCTACGTGGTAAGGCTGAATTAGAAGCTGAGCACATTAGAAAATCAGCTGAGCGAGAAACGAAAGCTCATCGCAAAGAATTACTGATCGAAGCAAAAGAAGAGGCTAGAAAATATCGAGAAGAGATTGAAAAAGAATTTAAATCTGAAAGACAAGAGTTAAAACAAATGGAGACTCGTTTGACAGAACGAGCGTCTTCTCTTGATCGCAAGGATGAAAATCTAACCAGCAAAGAAAAAGTGTTGGATAGCAAAGAACAAAGTCTAACCGATAAATCTAGACACATTAATGAGCGTGAAAAACAAATCGG
Organism: Streptococcus sp. KCJ4932; assembly: GCF_004352745.1. NCBI lineage: Bacteria > Bacillati > Bacillota > Bacilli > Lactobacillales > Streptococcaceae > Streptococcus > Streptococcus sp. KCJ4932. The sequence goes on from NZ_SJWW01000005.1 coordinate 88,177, forward strand.
AGAACTCGAAGAACAGAAAAAAGCGGAACTTGAACGTGTAGCTTTGATGACGATTGCAGAAGCGCGTGAAATTATTTTGACGGAAACTGAAACTAATTTGACGCATGAAATTGCCACTCGTATTAAAGATGCTGAACGTGAGGTTCGCGATAAGTCCAACAAGCTCGCCAAAAACATTCTCGCTCAAGCCATGCAACGAATGGCTGGTGAATACGTTACTGAGCAAACCATTACAACTGTTCATCTTCCTGATGATAGCATGAAAGGTCGTATTATTGGTCGTGAAGGACGTAACATTCGTACCCTTGAAAGCTTAACAGGGATTGATGTCATCATTGATGACACTCCTGAAGTGGTCGTTCTTTCTGGATTTGATCCAATCCGTCGTGAGATTGCTCGCATGACCTTGGAAGCTTTAATTCAAGATGGTCGAATTCACCCAGCACGCATTGAAGAATTGGTTGAAAAGAACCGCTTGGAAATGGATAACCGCATTCGTGAATATGGTGAAGCTGCTGCTTTTGAAATCGGTGCAGTAAACTTGCATCCTGATTTAATTAAAATTATGGGACGTTTGCAATTTAGAACGTCATATGGTCAAAATGTTCTTCGTCACTCAGTTGAAGTTGGTAAGATGGCTGGTATTCTTGCTAGCGAACTTGGCGAAAACGTTATGCTTGCTCGTCGTGCAGGTTTCTTGCATGATATGGGTAAAGCCATTGACCGTGAAGTCGAAGGTAGCCACGTTGAGATTGGTGCAGAATTTGCTCGTAAGTACAAAGAAAACCCAATCGTGGTTAATGCAATTGCAAGTCACCACGGCGATGTAGAACCTGAAAGTGTCATTGCTGTTATCGTGGCAGCAGCCGATGCTCTTAGCTCAGCTCGTCCAGGTGCTCGTAATGAGTCTATGGAAAACTACATCAAACGTCTACGTGATTTGGAAGAAATTGCCAAGAGCTTCGATGGCGTTCAAAACAGCTATGCCTTGCAAGCTGGACGCGAAATTCGTATCATGGTGCAACCAAATAAAATTTCCGATGATGAGGTAACAATCATCGCACACAAAGTTCGTGAAAAAATTGAAAATAACCTTGATTATCCTGGTAATATTAAAGTTACAGTTATTCGTGAACTACGTGCAGTCGATTACGCAAAATAATGAAAATAGACAAGAAGAAGTACGTTTTAGATGTGCTTCTTTTTAATGTGAAGGAGCTTGTAAATTCCCTTGAAATATAGCCTTATCTTTGATATACTAGACTGTAGTCTAATTGATAAAAAGCAAGTCTTAACTTGTAGTCTATAATAAGGAGAGTGGCATGACCGAACGTGGTTTGTTAATTGTTTTCTCAGGACCTTCTGGGGTTGGTAAGGGAACAGTTCGCCAAGAAATTTTTTCAACACCTGATCATAAATTTGAGTATTCTGTTTCTATGACAACGCGCCAAAAGCGTCCAGGAGAAGTTGATGGCGTTGATTATTTCTTCCGAACTCGTGAAGAATTTGAAGAGCTTATTAAAAATGGTCAAATGTTGGAATATGCTGAATATGTAGGCAACTACTACGGCACACCACTGACTTACGTTAATGAAACGCTCGATAAAGGAATCGATGTATTCCTTGAAATCGAAGTTCAAGGGGCTCTTCAAGTTAAGAAAAAAGTTCCAGATGGTGTCTTCATTTTCTTGACTCCACCAGATTTGGACGAATTAAAAGATCGTTTGGTCGGTCGTGGTACTGATAGTGAAGAAGTTATCCGCCAACGTATCGAACGTGCTAAAGAAGAGATTGCTTTGATGCGCGAATACGATTATGCTGTTGTTAATGACGAAGTGCCTTTGGCAGCTGAACGCGTTAAACGCATTATCGAAGCAGAACATTTCCGTGTTGATCGTGTTATTGGACGTTACAACGACATGATTAAAGACATTGACTAAAAGAGAGAAGAGAGAAAAAAGCTATGATGTTAAAACCTTCTATTGACACTTTGCTTGATAAAGTGCCATCAAAATACTCACTTTGCATTCTTCAAGCTAAACGCGCTCACGAACTTGAAGCTGGTGCAAAACCAACTCAAGAATTCAAATCAGTAAAAGCTACTTTGCAAGCTCTTGAAGAAATTGAATCTGGTAATGTTGTTATCCACCCAGATCCAGAAGCAAAACGTGCTGCTGTACATGCTCGTATCGAAGCAGAACGCTTGGCGAAAGAAGAAGAAGAACGTAAAATCAAAGAACAAATCGCTAAAGAAAAAGAAGAAGGAGAAAAAATCTAAGGTATTTTATCTTAGATTTTTCTTGTAATAAATCATTGTGATAAAGTAAACAAGTATTTTAAAAGCTTACTTATCGCGATGATTATTCTTTTTTTCGTTAGGATATTTTTTGAGTTTATTTAGAAAGGATAGTTATGACAAAAATCGCTCAGGTCATTGTTGATGTGCCGTTAATGCAGACCGATAAGCCTTTCTCGTATCTTGTGCCAGAAGACATGCAAAATCAAGTCATGTTAGGTTCACGGGTGCATGTTCCTTTTGGTCGTGGCAATCGTCTTTTGCAGGGGTTTGTTGTCGGCTTTTCTGAAAGCTTAGACAGTGATAGCAGTGAGCTTAAGGCTATTTGCGAGGTATTGGATTTTGAACCAGTTTTAAATGAAGAGCAGCTTGCTTTAGCAGACCAAATGCGTCATACTGTTTTTTCTTATAAGATTTCAATTTTGAAATCAATGATTCCTAATTTGCTCAATTCAACATACGATAAACGCTTGATGCCGACAGACAAGCTGTCTGATGAAGAGCGCTTGGCTTTATTTGGAGATAAAGACAGCAGACTTCACTCAAGCTTATCTGAAGAAGAAGCTAAAAAAGTTGCTAGACTGGTTCAAGCAGGAAAAATTTCGGTTGATTATCTTGCTAAAGATAAGAAAAATATCAAAACTGAGAAATTCTATCAAGTTAATTCTGACCAGTTAGCTCAAGCAGAGATTTCAGCAAGAGCTAAGAAGCGTTTGTTGTTACGTGATTACTTGCTTGAGCATCCTGAAACAGGAAAATTGGCAGACCTGTACCAGCTCTTTTCACGTGATGTTGTCAAATTCTTTGTGGAAAATCATCTGCTAACCATTTTAGAAAAAGAGAAGAAACGTTCGGACGCATACTTTGACGTTGCAACGACGGATTTTCTTGAGTTAAATGCAGAACAAGCTGCTGTGGTTGAAAAGGTGACTAGTCAAATTGGCAAGGAGTCTAAACCTTTCTTGTTAGAAGGCGTGACTGGTTCAGGTAAGACCGAAGTGTATTTGCACATTATTGATAAAGTCTTGAAACTTGGTAAAACAGCGATTGTTTTGGTGCCTGAAATTTCTTTGACGCCTCAGATGACTAATCGCTTTATTTCACGTTTTGGTAAGCAAGTGGCGATTATGCACTCGGCTTTGTCTGATGGTGAAAAATTTGATGAATGGCGAAAGATAAAATCGGGTCAAGCTCGCGTTGTCGTAGGTGCTAGATCTGCTATCTTTGTTCCAATGGAAAATATTGGCGCAATTATCATCGATGAAGAGCATGAGGCAACTTACAAGCAAGAATCGAATCCGCGTTACCATGCGCGCGATGTGGCTTTGCTTCGTGCGAAATATCATAAGGCCGTTTTGTTAATGGGGTCTGCAACGCCAAGCATTGAGAGCCGTGCGCGTGCTAGCCGTAATGTTTATCAGTTCTTACAATTGACTCACCGTGCCAATCCTTTGGCTAAGATTCCAAAAGTTGACATTGTTGATTTTCGTGATTACGTTGGGCAACAGGAAGTCAGCAATTACACGCCTTATCTGCTGGAAAAAATTGCGGATCGTTTGGAGAAAAATGAGCAAGTTGTGCTCATGTTGAACCGACGAGGGTATTCAAGTTTCGTTATGTGTCGTGATTGTGGTTACGTGGATGAATGTCCAAATTGTGATATTTCTTTGACGCTTCATATGGACACTAAGACTATGAATTGTCACTATTGTGGCTTTGAAAAAGCTATTCCATACACTTGTCCAAATTGTCATAGTTGCAGCATTCGTTATTATGGAACGGGGACACAGAAGGCTTACGATGAATTGGCAGAAGTCTTCCCGCAAGCGCGTATTCTACGTATGGATGTCGATACCACACGACAAAAAGGAGCGCATCAGCGAATTCTTGATAAATTTGGGAATCATGAAGCTGATATTTTGTTAGGAACACAGATGATTGCCAAAGGACTTGATTTTCCAAATGTTACTTTGGTAGGTGTGTTAAATGCGGATACATCACTAAATTTGCCTGATTTTAGATCTTCTGAGCGAACATTTCAATTGTTGACTCAGGTTGCAGGTCGTGCAGGTCGTGCAGAAAAAGAAGGTGAGGTCTTAATTCAAACCTACAATCCACAGCACTACGCCATCAAGTTAGCCCAAAAGCAAGATTATGAAGCTTTTTACGCTTATGAGATGGGCATTCGTAAGCAATTATCTTACCCACCATATTATTTTACGGTTGGCTTAACCTTGTCACACAAGGATGAGCAGACTGTTGTGCGTAAGTCTTTTGAATTGCTTCAAATTTTGCGTCAGCATTTATCTGACAAAATTAAAATTCTCGGTCCAACGCCTAAGCCGATTGCCAGAACGCACAATCTTTATCATTATCAAATCATTGTCAAATATCGCTTTGAGGACCACTTAGAAAGTGTCTTGAATCAGATTTTAGACATGACTCAATTACCTGAAAATAAGGATTTGCGACTGGTAATAGACCATGAGCCACAAAATTTTATGTAGGCTCTCACTATGCTATAATAAAGAAAAATTTAAGTAATAAAATCCTTTGAGAGGAAGAAAAATGACAAAATTAATTTTTATGGGAACACCTGATTTTGCAGCGACTGTTCTAGAAGGTTTACTAGATGATGCCAACTACGATGTTTTAGCGGTTGTGACGCAACCAGACCGCGCGGTTGGTCGTAAAAAAGAAATCAAAATGACACCTGTTAAAGAAGTTGCTTTGGCACACAATTTACCAGTTTATCAACCTGAAAAAATGTCTGGTTCAGATGAAATGGCTGAGCTTATGACTTTAGGGGCAGATGGTATTGTAACAGCTGCTTTTGGTCAATTCTTACCAACAAAATTGCTTGATTCTGTTGATTTTGCAGTTAATGTGCATGCCTCGCTGCTTCCTAAATACCGTGGTGGTGCACCAATTCACTATGCTATCATCAACGGTGACAAAGAAGCAGGTGTGACAATCATGGAAATGGTTAAGAAAATGGATGCTGGAGACATGATTGCTAAAGCATCAACACCAATTACTGACGAAGATAACGTTGGGACAATGTTTGAAAAATTAGCCGTTATTGGACGTGATTTACTTTTGAAAACATTACCAGATTACATTGCTGGCAATATCAAACCAGAACCACAAGATGAAAGCAAAGCAACTTTCTCACCAAATATCACACCAGAAGAAGAACGCATTGATTGGAATAAATCAGCACGTGATGTCTTTAACCACATCCGTGGTTTGTATCCATGGCCTGTTGCCCACACACTTCTTGATGGCAAACGATTCAAAATCTATGAAGCAAGCTTGGCAGAAGGTCAAGGACAACCAGGTCAAATCATTGAAAAAAGCAAGAAAACTTTGGTTGTGGCAACTGGAGACGGTGCGATTTCTCTTAAAACAGTTCAACCAGCAGGGAAACCACGCATGAGCGTTGTGGATTTCTTAAATGGTGTTGGACGTAAACTTGAAGTAGGTGACCTTATTGGCGAATGATTGGAAGAAACAAGCGCGTGGCTTAGCGCTAGTCGTTCTTGAAAATGTCTTTGAAGAAGGAGCGTATTCAAATATTGCTCTGAATCAGGAACTTAAACAGACTCGCTTGTCACAAAAAGATAAGTCTTTGGTGACAGAAATCGTCTATGGTACAGTAGCACGAAAGATTACCCTAGAATGGTATTTAGCTCACTATATCGAAGACCGTGACAAATTGGATCCTTGGGTTTATTATCTTTTGATGCTGAGCCTTTATCAATTATTGTATCTTGATAAAATGCCAGCTCACGCTGTGGTAAATGACGCGGTTAATATTGCTAAAAATCGTGGCAATAAAAAAGGTGCTGAAAAATTTGTCAATGCGGTTTTGCGACGTTTGACTAAAGATGACCTCCCAAATCCTGAAAGCATTAAACGTAAAAATAAACGTTATTCAGTTCTTTATTCTTTACCAGTCTGGTTGGTTAAAAAACTGATTGACCAATTTGGTGAAGACCGTGCAAAAGCCATTATGCAAAGCTTATTTGTTCGAAATAAAGCAAGCATTCGAGTGACAAATCCTGAAAAATTAGCTGAGATTAAAGCTGCAACAGGCGCAGAACCATCTACTTTATCACCAGTTGGTTTGGTTAAAACATCAGGTCACTTTGCTGGAACAGACTATTTTGCCCAAGGTGATATCACGATTCAAGATGAATCTAGTCAATTGGTGGCCCCAACTCTTAATATTCAGGGCGATGAAAATATCTTAGATGCTTGCGCAGCTCCAGGTGGAAAGACCACTCATATGGCTTCTTATCTGACAAGTGGTCATATCACAGCATTAGATTTATACGACCACAAGCTTGATTTGGTAATGGATAATGCCAAACGACTACATGTGGCTGATAAAATTTCTACACAAAAAATGGATGCCACAACAGTTCACGAACATTTTGCACCAGACACTTTTGATAAAATATTAGTTGATGCACCATGTTCAGGAATTGGTCTTATCCGCCGTAAACCTGACATTAAGTACAATAAAGAAAATCAAGATTTCACGGCTTTACAGGAAATTCAATTGCAAATTCTTGATAGCGTTTGTCAAACATTGCGTAAAGGTGGTATAATAACTTATAGCACCTGTACGATTTTTGATGAGGAAAACTTCCAAGTCATTAACAAATTTTTAGAAACTCATCCAAATTTTGAACAGGTAAAACTGAGTCATACGCAAGAAGATATTGTAAGAGATGGTTGTATTGCGATTACCCCTGAACAATATCAGACAGACGGGTTCTTTATTGGACAAGTTAAACGTATCTTGTAATCTCAAGGAGGAAACTGACACAGTCAGAAGGAAAACTATGAAAATTTCACTTGTAACTGATATCGGACAAAGACGTTCAAATAATCAGGATTTTATTAATAAATTTGATAACGAAAAAGGTATCACTTTAGTCATCCTAGCAGATGGTATGGGAGGTCATCGTGCTGGTAATATTGCTAGTGAAATGACCGTTACTGACCTTGGACGTGAATGGATTACTACCGATTTTACTGAATTAAGCCAAATTCGTGATTGGCTGATTACTGCGCTTGAAGCAGAAAATCAAAGAATTTATGAACTGGGTCAAACCGATGAGTATAAAGGTATGGGAACAACCGTTGAAGCTTTAGCGATTGTTGATAACAATGTTATCTTTGCTCACGTTGGTGATTCACGCATTGGCTTGCTTCATAATGGTGAATACGAATTGTTAACAAGCGATCACTCTCTTGTTAATGAATTGGTTAAAGCTGGTCAATTGACAGAAGAAGAAGCTGCTAATCACCCACAAAAAAATATTATCACGCAATCTATTGGACAAGCTAATCCAGTTGAACCTGATTTAGGGGTTCAAGTTCTTGAAGAAGACGATTATCTTATCATTAACAGTGATGGTTTAACAAACATGATTACCAATGACGAAATTGTTAGCATTTTGAGCCAAGATAAAAATCTTGACGATAAAAATAATGAGTTAGTCACTCTTGCTAACGAACGTGGAGGTCTTGATAATATCACCATTGCTCTTATCCACGCCGAAAGTGAGGAAGCTTAATGATTCAGATTGGCAAATTATTTGCTGGTCGTTATCGGATCCTCAAATCTATCGGACGGGGTGGAATGGCAGATGTTTATCTTGCCAAAGATCTAATTCTTGATAATGAAGAAGTGGCTATCAAAGTCCTTCGAACTAATTATCAAACAGATCAAATTGCCGTTGCTCGTTTCCAACGTGAAGCGCGTGCCATGGCAGAGCTAAACCATCCAAATATCGTTTCGATTCGTGATATTGGAGAAGAAGACGGACAGCAATTCTTAGTAATGGAATATGTTGATGGTTCGGACTTGAAAAAATATATTCAAGACCATGCCCCGCTTTCTAATAATGAAGTTGTTAGAATCATGGAAGAAGTCTTGTCTGCGATGACTTTGGCTCATCAACAAGGAATTGTTCACCGTGATTTGAAACCACAAAATATCCTGTTAACCAAAGACGGAACGGTTAAAGTTACCGACTTTGGTATCGCTGTAGCTTTTGCAGAAACAAGTTTAACACAGACAAACTCAATGCTTGGTAGTGTACACTATTTATCACCTGAACAAGCGCGTGGTTCAAAAGCCACTGTTCAAAGTGATATCTACGCTATGGGGATTATGTTGTTTGAAATGTTGACTGGTCACATCCCATATGATGGTGATTCAGCTGTTACAATTGCTCTTCAACATTTCCAAAAACCACTTCCATCAATCATTGATGAAAATAAAAATGTTCCACAAGCTTTGGAAAATGTTGTCATTAAAGCAACTGCAAAACGTTTGAGTGATCGCTACGCCTCAACTTTTGAGATGAGCCGTGATTTAATGACTGCTCTTTCATATAACCGCAGTCGTGAACGCAAACTTGTCTTTGAAGATACAGAAAATACGAAGACACTTCCAAAAGTAACAACTTCAACACCTGTTCCCTCAACTACAGAACAATTGTTGAAAAAACAAAAAGCGGCTAAAGTTAATCGTGAAGCTGCGGATAATAAAATTGCAAAAGCGAAAACGAAGAAGAAAAAATCACATCGTATGTTTGGTACTTTAGTGAAAATTTTCTTTGCGGTCGTAGTAGTTGCAATTGCTATCTTTACTTACTTGACGCTAAGCACACCAGCTTCAGTCAACGTTCCAGATGTAGCTGGAACAAGTTTACAAGCTGCTAAGACAAGTCTTACATCAGCAGGGCTTAAAGTTGGAAAGACTAGGAAAATTTATAGTGATACTGTTCCAAGTGGTCAGGTTATTGAGACTAATCCGAAAGCTGGCACATCTAAGAAAGAAGGTGCCAAAGTTGATATTTATGTATCAAAAGGAACTTCAGGCTTCAAGATGAAAGATTATACTGGTCAAAACTATCAGGAAGTTATCAAAGAACTCAAAGATAAGCACGGTATTTCAAGTGATAAGATTGATGTTGAATGGATAACAGGTACTAACTATGACGGTGGTACTATCATTAGTCAAACACCTGAAAAAGGTACAAAAGTAGCTAGTGAAGATAAGATTACTTTCAAGGTTGCAGCAATCGTTATGCCAAACCTTATTGGTTATACTTATCAAGATGCAATTGCTGAATTGACTGCACTTGGCTTATCAAGCTCACATATTACAGTATTCCAAGCAGATGCTACTTCATCAACTGGATACTCTCAAGTCAAAACACCATCTGCCTCTGCAGTTGTTGTGGCACAAGATCCTTACTTTGGCGCAGCTATTGAAGGGAATGTGAAACTTTACTTCTCAGCTGGAAGTGAATCTCAGTCTTCAGAAGTCGCACCATCTCAATCTGTTCCTGAGTCATCTGAGACAAGTGAAACTAGTGAGTCAAGTTCTTCAAGTAGCAGCAGTAGCAGCACTGAAGAAAGTTCACAAACCGACTCATCATCAGTTGAACAATAAGATATTATAAGAACACCTAAATAGGTGTTCTTTTTTAGTCAAAATCGAGCAATTTCCGCTTCTTTTTGGTAAAATACAGAAAAAGAAAGGGTATGATATGAGGAAAGTTCAATTTTTTGTCATTGTCGAAACTATTTTATTAGTCATGGGCTTAATGACAATTATGGCCAACAATTTATCGAGTTTTATCTTAATTTTAGTTTTAATTCTTTTGGCATTACGTTTTTATAATCAAGACAAGCGCAATAATTTATTGTTAACAGTAGGATTGGTTCTTTTATTTTTGATTTTGATGCTTAATCCATACATTATCATGGCGGTTGTGCTTGGGGTTGTTTATGTGGTCATTAATCACTTTTCGCAAGTTAAGAAGAAAAATCGCTTTGCTTTGGTTCGTTTTCGTGAGGAAGACTTGAAAGCAAAACCAATTCGCAATCAATGGATTGGGGCGGATATGCATGACAGTGATTTTTATGCCTTTGATGACATCAACATGGTTCGTTTAACAGGCAGTGACACTATTGATTTAAGCAGTGTCATCGTAACTGGTAAGGATAATGTGGTAATCATTCGCAAAGTTTTTGGTCCAACAAAGATTTTAGTTCCTATTGACGTTGCGGTTAAATTGGATGTTAGTGCGATTTATGGCAGTGTTCGTTATTTTGATTTTGAAGAATATGACCTGCGAAATGAATCTTTAAAATTATGGCATCCTAAAGATGAAGAATGTTTGAAAGCTGTTAAGGTGATTGTTAATGTTTTAGCAGGAGATGTTGAGGTGGTGCGTAAATGAAAAAACATCATTTTTTACTTTTGATTCTTTATGCAAGTATTATCATCATTTCAATTGTTGTTGTTGTCCTAGATAGTTTAGAGTTGCATTTGAAAAGTTTGATAACAGATTTTTGGATGGGAGAACGTTTTGTTTTTTCAATTGTCTTTCTTATCTTAGCTGTTACTATTTTGTTATTACTACTTTGGGTTATTTTGGATGATAATAGCAAACGAAGTATTAACCAAAATCTGCGCCGCATTTTAAATAATCAAGAGGTATCTCTTGATGAAGATACAGAAATCAACACGAATTTGTCACGCTTGTCTAAAAAGATGACACACTTAACAAATAGTCTTCAAAATACTGAGAATAGTCGTATTCAAAATGGACAAGAAATTGTGGAGCAAGAACGTAAACGTATTGCTCGTGACCTTCATGACACGGTTAGTCAAGAACTGTTTGCTTCTTCGATGATTCTTTCTGGGGTATCTGCTAACCTTGATCAGATTGAAAGAGAGCAGCTTGAATTCCAGTTGACTGCCGTTGAAAGTATGCTACAAAATGCTCAAAAAGACCTGCGTATTTTATTGCTACATTTACGACCTACTGAATTAGAAAATAAAACCCTTTCAGAAGGTTTTGACATCCTCTTGAAAGAATTAACAGATAAGAGTAGTATAGAAGTTGTTTATAAGAAAAATATCGGAAAACTGCCTAAAAAGATTGAAGATAACGTTTTTCGAATTGCTCAGGAATTTATCAGCAATACGCTTAAACATGCCAAGGCAACACGTTTAGAAGTTTACCTCAATCAGACAGAGACAGAATTGCAATTAAAAATGGTTGATAATGGTGTCGGTTTTGATATGGATGAACGTCATGATTTAAGTTATGGCTTGAATAACATTGAAGAACGTGTTGATGACATGGCAGGAACAATGACATTATTGAGCCAGAAAGGAAAAGGAGTATCTATGGATATTCGCTTGCCTTTGGTTAAGGGAGAAAACAAGGAGAAAGAAGATGACCCAGAAAATTAGAGTTATCCTAGTTGATGACCACGAAATGGTACGTCTTGGTTTGAAAAGTTTTTTTAACTTGCAACCTGACGTTGAAGTTGTTGGCGAAGCAGGCAATGGCATTGAAGGGATAAAACTTGCTTTAGAGTTAAAACCAGATGTGGTAGTAATGGATTTGGTAATGCCTGAAATGAGTGGCGTTGAAGCGACCTTAAAACTCTTAAAAGAGTGGAAAGAAGCTAAAATCCTTGTTCTGACATCTTATCTTGATAATGAAAAAATCTATCCTGTTATTGAAGCAGGTGCTAAAGGTTATATGTTAAAAACATCTAGTGCCGCTGAAATTCTTAATGCTATCCAAAAAGTGGCGCGTGGTGAATTAGCAATCGAGACAGAGGTTGATAAGAAAATCAAAGCCCACGATCAGAAACCAGAATTGCATGAAGATTTGACAGCGCGTGAACGAGATATTTTAAGACTTCTTGCTAAAGGTTATGACAATCAGACCATTGCTGATGAATTGTTTATTTCACTAAAAACAGTTAAAACACACGTTTCAAATATCTTAGCTAAGCTAGAAGTGGATGACCGTACACAAGCAGTTGTCTATGCCTTTAAGCATCATTTAGTACCGCAAGATGAGGATTAATGTTATAATAAAAACATAGCTTTTCTTTGATTTCAAAGTTAGAAAGGAAAATGGGACAAAAAGTCTAAGGACTTTTATGGAAAATGAGATTTTAGTGACCATTTCCTTTCCCATAATGATACAGATGGATGTAAAAACAAAATACAAGGCTAAAAAAACGAAGATTGTTTTCTTTGATATTGATGATACCTTACGTGTCAAAGTCACAGGTTATATGCCTGAGTCAATCAAATATGTTTTCAAAAGTTTGAAAGAAAAAGGCATTATGACAGGAATTGCGACGGGACGCGCTCTCTATGGTGTTGTTCCTGAAATCCGTGATTTAAACCCTGATTATTTTGTCACAATCAATGGAACATATGTTGTTGACAAAAAAGAAGCAGAGATTGTTAGTGATCCTCTTCCACGTGATTTAGTTGAAAAATACGTCAATTGGGCTAAGACAGAGGGCATTGAATATGGTTTTACTGGTAAGGATAAACCAGTCGTGTCAAAACGCTGTGACTTAATTGATGATGCTATGAAACCTATTTATGGTATTTGTGATGTTGAGCCAGATTTTTATTTAACAAATGACGTTTATCAAATGTGGACATTTGCTGAAAATAATGCTGACTTGCAATTGCCAGAAGACTTAGCTAGTGAGATTCGTTTGGTACCTTGGCACGAACACTCATCTGATGTTGTTAAGGTTGGCGTCTCTAAAGCTTCAGGGGTTGCCCACGTTTTAGAAAGTCAAAACTTAAAACCACTCAATGCCATGATGTTTGGAGATGGTCCAAATGATATGGAAATCTTTGACTATGTTGGCTTGAAAATTGCTATGGGCAATGCCGTGCCTGAACTCAAAGAAAAAGCAGATTTTGTAACAAAAACAGTAGAAGAAGATGGCATTTTATATGCTTTGGAGGAACTCGGTTTGGTAGAAAAACAATTAAATTTCCCACAAGTTGATTTATCAACAGTTGAAGGTCCAGTTGCGACAATAAAAACAAATCATGGTGACATGAAAATCAAACTTTTCCCTGATCATGCACCAAAAACAGTAGCAAACTTTGTTGCTTTGTCAAAAGATGGTTACTATGACGGTATCATTTTCCACCGTATCATTCCTGAATTCATGATTCAAGGTGGTGACCCAACTGGTACTGGTATGGGTGGACAATCTATCTATGGCGATAGCTTTGAAGATGAATTCTCAGAAGAACTTTACAATGTTCGTGGAGCTCTTTCAATGGCAAATGCTGGTCCAAATACAAACGGAAGCCAGTTCTTTATCGTTCAAAATAGCAAAATTCCATACGCTCAAAAAGAACTAGAACGTGGAGGTTGGCCAAAACCAATCGCAGAACTTTATGCTGCTAAAGGTGGAACACCTCACCTTGACCGTCGTCACACAGTCTTTGGACAAATCATGGACGAAGAATCATACAAAGTTCTTGATGAAATTGCAAACGTTGAAACTGGCGCACAGGACCGACCAGTTGAAGATGTAGTTATTGAAACAATTGAGGTAGTAGATTAATGAGAATTGGCGACAAAATCACTGGAACAATAACAGGTATAAAACCTTATGGTGCCTTTGTCGCATTGGATAATGGGACTACAGGCCTTATTCATATCTCAGAAATTAAAACAGGCTATATTGAAAATATTTACCAACTGCTTAAAGTTGGTGAGAAAGTCTTGGTACAAGTTGTTGATTTTGATGAATTTACGCAAAAAGCTAGCCTTTCTTTGCGTACCCTTGAAGAGGAAAAACATCACCTCCACAGACGCCATCGTTTTTCAAATAGTCATTTAAATATTGGTTTTCAACCATTGGCAGACAATCTGCCAAAATGGACAAAAGAAAGCCTTGAATTACTAACAAAAGATTGATAAAATGCTGAGACGAAGTGCTCAGCATTTTTTATATCATAATCATAAGAAAACAAGGTTAGAGCAGAACTCTAGCCTTGTTGAAGTTTTGATAATTTTTTAGTCACCAAAGTCGTAAAGAGAAGTTGAAAGGTAACGTTCGCCGTTGTCAGGAAGAAGGGCTAAGACTTTTTTACCTTTACCAAGTTCTTTGGCTTTTTCAATAGCTGCAAAAATGGCTGCGCCAGAAGAGATACCAGCAAGGAATCCTTCTTTTCCACCAAGGTTACGGCTTGTTACAATAGCATCGTCTGATGCGACGCGAATGACATCATCATAAGATTTAGTATCAAGGGTATCTGGGATAAAGCCAGCTGAAATTCCTTGAATTTTGTGTGGACCAGGTTTTTCACCAGAAAGAACAGCAGATTCATCAGCTTCAACTGCATAGACTTTGATGTCTGGGTTTGCTTTTTTAAGAGCGTGAGAAACACCAGAAACAGTTCCTCCAGTACCAACACCAGCTACGAAAGCATCAAGACCTTTTGGACCGAAAGCTTCAATGATTTCAGCTCCTGTTGTTGCTTCATGAACAGCTGGGTTAGATGGATTAGCAAATTGAAGTGGTACCCATCCATTTTTCTCTGCAGCGACTTCTTTGGCTTTAGCGATAGCACCTTTCATTCCTTCACTTCCTGGTGTCAAAACAAGTTCAGCACCATAAGCTTGGATAATTTTACGACGTTCAAGGCTCATTGTTTCAGGCATTACAATAATGACTTTGTATCCTTTAGCTGCACCGACCCAAGCAAGACCAATACCAGTATTACCTGATGTAGGTTCAACAATTGTATCACCAGGTTTGATTGTACCTGCTTTTTCAGCGTCTTCAATCATACGAAGAGCAATACGGTCTTTAACAGATGAGCCTGGGTTAAATGATTCAATTTTGACGTAAACATCAGCAGCATCTTCAGGAACAATGTTGTTAAGTTTGATAATAGGAGTGTTTCCAATTAATTCAGTAATTGAGTTATAAATTTTTGCCATAAATGATTCTCCTTGAATTAAAATTTATAGGTCAAGTATATGCTCAAATTGACTGTTTGTAAAATATATAATTCTTATCATGGTGATAGGGAAATCTTATCACAAGGCAACTTCGACAATTTTTGAACCAGATTTTTCAAAAGAAACCTTACCTTGATAAAATTCAACAAGACGGTCACTGACCTCTTGGACATTTTCAGGATCAAGGTAGATGTGAGTCGTTACATTTTCTAGAAATTCGGTGTCAAATTCTTGAAGATTTTCAGCTTGCAAGAAGTTGGAGAATGTTTGGTATTGTGGGTAAGAAAGGGTGAGTTTTAGCCCTTCTTGTTCCTTAACTTCTACGATACCAATCTCTTTAAGAGCATTAGCAACGCTGCCAGCGTAAGCACGGATTAGCCCACCTGCACCAAGTTTAATACCACCAAAATAACGTGTGACAACGGCGACAACATTGGTTAAACCTTGTTTTTCCAAAACAGTTAGCATCGGTACACCAGCTGTTCCACTTGGCTCACCATCATCACTAGAACGCTTGATTTCGGCATTTTCTCCAATAATCATAGCCGAACAAGAATGAGTTGCTTTATAATGTTCTTTTTTGATTTGAGCAATAAATTCTCGTCCTTCTTCTTCAGTTTCAACGCGTTTTAATTGGCAAATAAAGCGTGATTTTTTAATCTCTTCCTCGCAAATGCCATCGTTTTTAATTGTTTTATAGTTCATATCAAAATTTTACAAGATTTTTTGGGATTTAGCAAAATTTTCGAATAAATAGGTATGACAGAGTTGAATGATTACTATGGAAGAATTTTTACAGAAAGTCAATTAACAGATGACTTGAAAAAGGAAGCAAAAGTCCTTCCTTCGGTTAAAAAGGAAAAAGGTCAAATGATTTGCAATCGCTGTGGAAGTGTAATGGCAGCAAATCAAATGTTGCAAACTGCTCGCATTTATTGTAGAGAGTGTTTAGTTTTTGGGCGAAATACTAGTGATTCTAATCTTTATTATTTCCCTCAGAAGCCTTTTACAAAGACTCAGTCGTTAAATTGGCAAGGAAAACTAACTTCTTATCAAGATGAAGTTTCTAAAGGCATGCTTGCAGGTATTACAGAAAAACAAGATTTATTGATTCACGCTGTGACTGGTGCTGGCAAAACCGAGATGATTTATCAATCTCTAGCTAAAGTTATTGATAATGGAGGAAGTGTCTGCTTAGCAAGCCCAAGGATTGATGTTTGTTTAGAACTTTATAAACGGTTATCCAGAGATTTTTCTTGCCCGATTACTCTTTTACATGGTGATTCTGAGCCGTATAAACGCTCTCCGTTGGTAATTGCAACGACCCATCAGCTTTTAAAATTTTACCGAGCTTTTGATTTATTAATCATCGACGAAGTTGATGCCTTTCCCTTTGTTGATAATAAAATGCTCTATCACGCGGTCAACCAATCCTTAAAAGATGATGGCGTTAAACTCTTTTTAACAGCGACTTCGACTGATGAACTTGATAAAAAGGTGAAAAAAGGCGAGCTGACAAAATTGCATTTGGCAAGACGTTTTCATGCCAATCCTTTGGTAGTCCCCAAAATGGTTTGGTTAAGCAAAGTGCTAATCTCAATGAAAAAGAAAAAACTTCCTCCTAAACTAATCTCTCTTTTTAAAAAACAAAGGCAAAGTCAATTTCCGCTTCTTATCTTTTTTCCGAATATTGAACAAGGTAGAGAATTTACAAGTATCTTACAAACCACTTTTCCATATGAAAGGATAGGATTTGTATCAAGTAAAACTGAAAATCGTTTGGAATTGGTAGAAGAATTTAGACAAGGAAAATTAACCATACTAGTGACGACAACCATTCTAGAACGTGGGGTAACCTTTCCTTGTGTCGATGTTTTTGTTCTACTTGCAAATCATAAATTGTACAGCAAAAGTGCACTTGTTCAGATTTCTGGTCGAGTTGGACGAGCAGCCGAGAGACCGACAGGAGAGCTATTGTTCTTGCATGATGGCGTAACAAAAGCTATGAAAAAAGCTATTTCTGAAATAAAAGAAATGAATCGTAAAGGAGGATTTTAATGATATGTTTGCTTTGCGGACAAGAATTTTCTGAGAAGGAAACTTTTCTAGGAATTATTACAATGCGCAAGAGCCGTTACTTGATTTGCAAAGAGTGTCAGGAAAACTTTGAAAAAATTGGTGATGACCACTGTCCAACGTGCTACCGAAGAGGCAGTAAAGAGCAGTGTGATGATTGCAAGAAGTGGGCAAAAGAAAATCATAAAGTTTCGCACCGAGCACTGTATACTTACAATGAAGCCATGAAAGAGTATTTTTCAAAATACAAATTTCAAGGAGATGCTATGCTAAGCCATGTTTTTACAAAAGAAGTCAAACAAGTCTTGAAGAACTACAAGGGCTATACCATTATTCCTGTCTCACTCAGCAAAGAACGAATGACAGAAAGACAATTCAATCAAGTTACAGGCATTCTAGATGCTGCTAAGATTTCTTACTATGATATTTTAGAGAAGAAAGATAATAAAAAGCAATCTGAAAAAAGTAGAAAAGAAAGACTGACAAGTGACTGTCCTTTTAGGATTAAATCAGATATTCAGATACCAGATAAAGTATTAATTATTGATGATATTTACACAACGGGAGCAACTTTAAAAGGAATTTATCGCTTATTTTATGAAAAAGGAGTAAAGATTGTAAAAAGTTTAACAATTGCACGGTAAATGCTTGCAAATTTTCATGAAAGCAGTATAATAAAAGAGTAAAGAAAGCGCTTTATAGCGAGAAAGAGGTGTTTTTATGATTAAATATAGTGTTCGTGGAGAAAACATCGAAGTAACAGATGCTATCCGTAACTATGTCGAATCTAAACTCGGAAAAATTGAAAAATACTTCAATGCTGAACAAGAATTAGATGCTCGTGTTAATCTAAAAGTCTACCGTGAAAAAACTGCAAAAGTTGAAGTAACAATTTTGGTTGATTCAATTACTCTTAGAGCTGAAGACGTTTCACAAGATATGTATGGATCAATCGATTTGGTAACTGACAAGATTGAACGTCAAATTCGTAAAAATAAGACTAAAATTGCTAAAAAACATCGTGAAAAAGTTCCAGCTAGCCAAATTTTCACAAGTGAGTTTGAAGCTGAACCTGTAGAAGAAGGACCAGCAGTAAACGTCGTTCGTACAAAACACGTTAGCTTGAAACCGATGGATCTTGACGAAGCGCTTCTTCAAATGGACCTTTTGGGACATGATTTCTTTATCTACACAGATGCTGAAGATGGTGTAACAAACATTCTTTATCGTCGTGAAGATGGTGAACTTGGTTTAATCGAAGCCAAATAACCCGTAGAAAAATCCGCTAATTTTTTAGCGGATTTTTCAATTTACCTATTGACATAGGAAACGATAGATGATAAACTATTATAGTTGCTGCTTGAGGGCGAGTCTTTCAAGAGACTTAAGTTAATAACAAAAACTTAAAAAACTTAAAAAGTTGTTGACAAAAGTAAACGGCAATGATAAACTAATATAGCTGTTGTTCGAGAGGGCGACGGCAACAAATTTGAAAAGAACTTGAAAATTTCTTGAAAAAAGATGTTGACAAAGCGTTTCAAATTTGATAGAATATAGAAGTTGTCTCT
>NZ_SJWW01000006.1:0-97881 GCF_004352745.1 Streptococcus sp. KCJ4932
ACTTCAGATTGAATTTTAAAAAATAGCGGAAAATTCTGCTTATTTTCTCTGTTCCTCAGTAAAGATTTTCTCATCATTAAAAAACCACTAGCTATGCCAGTGGTTCTTTTTATAATCTTAACGTAAATTATTTCATTGTAGGGAACAACAATGCGTCGCGGATTGTTGTTGTATCTGTAAGGAGCATGACAAGACGGTCGATACCGATACCAAGTCCACCTGTTGGTGGCATACCGTATTCAAGGGCTTCGACGTAGTCGTAGTCAACACCTGTTGCTTCGTCATCACCAAGTTCTTTGGCTTTAGCTTGTGCTTCGAAACGAGCCAATTGGTCGATTGGGTCGTTAAGCTCTGAATAAGCGTTACCGTATTCTTTAGTCATGATGAAGAGTTCGAAACGGTCAGTGAAGCGTGGGTCTTCTGCATTTTTCTTAGCAAGTGGAGATACTTCAACTGGGTGTCCGTATACGAATGTTGGTTGGATCAATGTTTCTTCAACAAATTCTTCGAAGAAGGCATTGATGATGTGACCAACTGAAGTGAAGTGTTTTTCAACTGGAACGTTTTTCTCTTTAGCAAGTTCTTGAGCTTCTTCAAGAGTCATTTCTTTCCAGAAGTCTACACCGGTAACTTCTTTGATAGCGTCAACCATGTGGATACGTTTGAATGGTTGGTCGATAGCAATTTCAGTACCTTGGTAAGTGATAGGTCCGTTACCGTTAACAGCAGCAGAAGCATTTTGGATGATACCTTCTGTGATGTCCATGATATCTTTGAAGTCAGCGTATGCTTCGTAAAGTTCGATCATAGTGAACTCAGGGTTGTGAGTTGCATCCATACCTTCGTTACGGAAGACACGTCCGATTTCGTAAACTTTTTCCATACCACCAACGATAAGACGTTTCAAGTGAAGTTCTAAAGCGATACGAAGAACCATATCCATGTCTTGAGCGTTGTGGTGAGTGATGAATGGACGAGCAGCAGCACCACCAGCTTCGTTGTGAAGAACTGGAGTTTCAACTTCTAGGAAGCCAAGTCCATCAAGGTAACGACGGATTTCTGAGATGATTTTTGAACGTGTGACAAAGCGTTCGAAGCTTTCACGGTTTGAAATCAAATCAAGGTAACGTTTACGGTAGATTGTTTCAACGTCTGTAAGTCCGTGGAATTTTTCTGGAAGTGGACGAAGTGCTTTAGACAAGTGAGTGATGTGAGTGGCTTTGATTGTCAATTCACCCATGTCTGTACGCATGATTTCACCTTCGATACCGAGGAAGTCACCGAGGTCTGCTTTTTTGAAAATTTGATAGTTTTCGTCACCAACAGCATCTTTACGGACGTAGATTTGGATTTGACCGTCGCGGTCTTGGATGTGTGCAAAACCAACTTTACCTTTACCACGTTTAGTCATTAGACGACCAGCGATAGTAGCTGTTTCGTTAATTTCATGTAATTCTTCTTTGGTTTTGTCAGAGTATTTTTCTTTTAATTGACCAGAAGTAGCTGTGCGTTCAAATCGAGTTCCGAAAGGATCGATGCCTTGTTCAGCCAAAGCTGCCATTTTTTCACGACGCACGATTTGTTGGTCGTTTAATTCTTCGATGTGTTCGTTTGACATGTTTTCCTCCAATATATATTCTTTCCTATTGTAACATAAATGACGCTAGAATTCACTTTATTTTTGCTTGTGTTAGGGTGGCTTTTGGCAAGAAAGTGTTTTCTGGTTGCAGAAATGACTTTAAATGACTTTAATTGAAAAGAAAGCCAAAAAATAGTATAATATGTGACGGTAAAAATAACTTAGAGAGAAAAGAGATTCATGATTACTTCAATTGTTTTTGATGTTGACGATACGATTTATGACCAACAGGCGCCTTATCGCATTGCCGTTGAGAAATGTTTCCCTGACTTTGATATGAGTAAAATCAATCAAGCTTACATTCGTTTCCGTCATTATTCAGATGTTGGCTTCCCACGTGTTATGGCTGGTGAATGGACAACTGAATATTTCCGCTTCTGGCGTTGTAAAGAAACTTTGCTTGAATTTGGTTACCGCGAAATTGATGAAGCGACTGGTGTGCACTTCCAAGAAATCTACGAAGAAGAATTGGAAAACATTACAATGCTTGACGAAATGCGCATGACGCTTGATTTTCTTAAAGAAAAAGGCGTTCCAATGGGAATTATCACAAATGGTCCAACAGAACACCAATTGAAAAAAGTTAAAAAACTTGGTCTTTATGACTACGTTGATCCAAAACGTGTTCTTGTCAGCCAAGCAACTGGGTTCCAAAAACCTGAAAAAGAAATTTTCAACCTTGCTGCTGAGCAATTTGATATGAACCCTGCGACAACACTTTACGTTGGTGATTCTTACGACAACGACGTTGTCGGTGCCTTCAATGGTGGCTGGCATTCAATGTGGTTTAACCACCGTGGACGTAGCTTAAAACCTGGTATCAAACCAGTTTATGACGTGGCTATCGATAACTTTGAACAATTATTTGGAGCTGTAAAAGTTCTCTTTGACCTTCCAGACAACAAGTTCATCTTTGACGTCAATGACAAGAAAAACCCAATTCTTGAAATGGGAATCAACAACGGCTTGATGATGGCAGCAGAACGTTTGCTAGAAAGTAACATGAGTATTGATAAGGTTGTTATCCTACTTCGTTTGGACAAACAACAAGAAAAAATTCTTCGTATGAAATACGCAAGAAACAGTAAATAATCAAAGAAAAGCTCTCCTTATGGAGAGCTTTTTTGTACTTAAATTATTTTTCTTTGTAGTAAGTATCATTCCATTTGATACAAGAGTATTGGTCGAAGTCAAAGGTTTCAATGACGGTAACACTGCCATTGTCCAAGCCACCATTAGAGCGTAGAACCGCAGGCTCATAACCAAGCAAACTTCTGATTGAAGCTGTGAAATTTGCACCGTGTCCAACAAGAAGAACATGTTGGTAAGGTTGGCCTTTCATTGAACGGATAAATCCCTCAACGCGTTTAGTGGTTTGATAAAGTGATTCAGCGTTGAAAATATCGTTGTCAAATTTCGCCAAATTGTGACGGAAGGCATCCATTTGTGTCGGATAGATGTCAGTCATTGTTGAGATTTTACTACCTTCAAGTCTTCCAAGATGCCATTCGCGTAGCGCTGGTTGAAAACTAATCGCTTTTGGATAATTGCTACGTGACATGATGATTTTACAAGTATCACTGGCACGTTTTAAATCGCTGGAAAAGACAGCATCGAATTTGATATCTTTGAGGTAGTCTCCTAATTTTTCAAGATCTCGAACAGATTCTTCCAGTAGTGGGGAGTCGCCATTTGCTCCTTGAAAACGCCCTTCGAGATTCCATTGTGTTTTACCATGGCGTACAAAATAAAATTTCATTCTTGTACCTTCTAATCTAAACCATTATTGGTGTGAGTCGTCGCGTAAGTCAGCAAAGCTTGCACCGACAAAATCAGCCAAGGTTTGGCTGTCGATGCGGATTGAGCGTCCAACTTCACCGGCAGAGACAATCATTGTTCCCATTTCAAGAGCGCGATTATCAATGAAAATTGGGAAATTGTGTTTTTGGTGGATGCCGACAGGATTGTTAGCGCCGTGAATGTAGCCAGTTGTTTTTTGAAGATTCTTTTGTGGAATCATGCTGACTTTTTTATTTCCAGAAACTTTGGCCAATTTCTTTTCGGAAAGGTGTTCGGTGATTTGAACAATTCCGATAAGTGGTCCAGTTTTGTCACCAGTCAAGGCTAGGGTTTTGAAAATATCTGATTTTTCAATGCCTTCAGGTAGCTCGTCTTTCAATGCGTTGATGGCTAAGCTATCGTGTTCAATTTTGGCTTTATCTAAAATTTGGTCGACCAAAGTCTTTTTAAGTTTTGTTTTTTTTGCCATATTCCCTCTCAATCTTTCTATTTCATTCTATTCACCTACTATTGTACTAAAAATAAAAAAAGGTACAAGTTTGCACCTTTTATAGTGTGTTGTAATATGCTTGGACGAGTTCGACAAAATCTTCAACGTCATAGTCACTACCAAAATAATCGTTAGCACTTTCTGACCAATAATCAGTTGGGTCAACATGGTCAGTTCCGCCAAGGTAGTTGCTAACCATTTCGTGTGTCCAAATAGTACCGTCGCCATTTTCTTGACCAAGTGTCACGGGAAGGTCATATTTTTTAAGCATGTAAGCCGTGTAATAAGCAGCGTTTGCTAATTGCTTTGCAAAGCCATCTTGTGAGGTTTCATGTGTTAATTCAAATTGAATGTAGTAAGGATTGGCTTTAGCACCAGCGCCTTGAGCTTCGTAATTTTCATCAGCAATACGAAGAATGCTAGCGTCGTCGATGAAAGAATGGACAAAAATGCCCTCATTATCATAATTTTGAACCATGTAATTCACTTCACTTTGGATGGTTGAATCATCAACGCCAGTATCGTGAATAATGATTCCACGAGGTTTACCATCAGAGGTTTTATAAGCGGTTTGTTCAAAGCTCTTTTCAATACTATCTGTAATCTCGCTGTGTGAATAAGCTAGAGTTTCAGCGATGTATTGGTTGATGGCGTTTGTTTGGCTTAGTGAAATATCTTTGGTGTCGATATAGTAAGTTTCACCATTCATGTCAAATTCTGCAAGGGTAACTTCTTTTTGATTGATTTTAGCCTTGTAATAATAAGCATCGATAGTCAGTTCAGTGTCTTTAGAAAGATTGGTACTTGAACCATTCTTGGTGTAAATGTTGGCTTTAGTATTTGAGACAATGGCCATTTGAGATGTAGTGTAGTTACTAGCTGATGACAAATCTAAGCCGTTATCTAGCGCGTGGGTAATAATTCCCGAAAAGAACAGTTTAGAAAAAATGATTATAAGTGCAGCAAAGGAAATGACTAAAACAGAAATGTTTAGGTAAACTGATTTTTGATGTCGTTTCCTTCGAGAGAGATGTTTCTTTATTGACATGCCTAAATTATAGTTTGATTGGCTTAAAGAAAAATAAAAGGCTAGCAAATGCTAGTCCTTTATTTGTTATCAGCTTTTCCGAAAAGTTTTTCGTACGTTTCTTTTCGATCTTTGGTAACGGCGATTTGGTTTAAATCAAGAGCAGAATCAAATCCGCCGAGGTAACCTTGTGATGTATATTGATGAAGATCGTAATCCAAGTCTGTTTGTGGAGCAGCATCATAGTAACCAGAGTCAGAACCATAAGCAGGAATCCATACGGCATCAAAACCGTCAACAGAGATTTCTTGCTCAGTCATGAAGTAAGTACCAATGTAGATACCAACTTTTTCAGCTCCAAGTCGTTTTAATTCGCTTAAGAATGCCTGTACACCTTTATTCATATCTGACATAGTTGCTTCCTCAACGTCAATCCAGTAGAAAGTAGGTTTGTAAGGTGAAGCATTTTCGTAGAAGGTTCTTGCTTCATTTTTCATTTCCTTGACGCTTTTTCCGAGGGCGTAACTGTAGACGGCTACAGGAACATTTCGTTTTTGAAATTCTTTAATATGTGTCTTAAACGATTTATCGATACCAGTTGTATAGGCAGCGTTGCTATCTTTACTGATTTGTGACCCTCCATAGACACGTACGATAGCACCAGAAATATTTTGAGATAAAGTGTCATAATCAATTTCATTTGGTAGTTGCCAACCTGAAACGTCGATAATCGGATTAAGAACGAATTCTTCATCAGTTTCTGAAGTTGATGTAGTAGTCGGTGTCGTGCTTGAGCTACTCATAGTTGGGATAGAAGCCTTAGCCGAAGCCAGTTGTTGCTTTCGTAAGCCGTCAGAGTGAGCTTTACCAATCACGAGAAGCAGCCCAAACAGGGCAAAGAAAACTACAACAACAATTGGTTTTAATCGTCTTCTCATTAGTCATATTTTAGCGTAAAAAGAATCAAAAATCAAAACAATGATCATTTTGTAATCAATTTGTCATATTTTTTAACAAATTATCTATGGACATTACGAGAGCTAGTAATGCCAGTAAATCCTACGTAAAAAGCTTTTTTAGGGATATTATTTGAAAAGGTTTTCTACTTCTGTAACAATTGTTTCAGGTTCTGTTTTAGCAGAAAAACGTTTGACGACATTTCCGTTTTGGTCAATGAGGAATTTGGCGAAATTCCATTCAATACGTTTGCCAAGAGGACCTTTTGCCTGACTTTTTAGCCAGTCATAAAGTGGATCGGCTTCTTTACCATTGACTTTGATTTTAGCAAAACGTGGAAACGTAGTCTGATAATTTAGTGTGCAGAAAGTGTTGATTTCATCAGCAGTTCCAGGCGCCTGATTCATGAACTGGTTACAAGGAAAATCTAAAATTTCAAAGCCTTTGTCATGATAAGTATCGTAGAGTTTTTGCAAACCTTCGTATTGTGGTGTTAAGCCACATCCAGTTGCTGTATTAACTACCAAAAGAACTTTGCCTTGGTATTTTGAAAGAGAAATATCAGTGCCGTCTTGAGCTTTGACGGTGAAGTCGTAGAGATTAGTCATGGTTGAGCTCCTCTGTGTATGCGATGATTTGGTCGACAGTATCACTTAAGAATTGGATAGTGTCGCGCAGTGGTTGAGCTGTTGAGATATCAGCACCGATTAATTTTGCGGTATCAAGCGGTGTGCGTGAGCCGCCAGATTTTAAGAAATTAAGCCAATCTTTGTCGCCGTTTGGATTGTTTTTCAAGTTAAGGTAACCAGTAGTTGAAATCACCATACCAGCTGAGTAAGTGTAGCTGTAAAGTCCCATGTAGTAGTGGCTTTGACGCATCCAAGTAAGCGCAGCGTCGTCATCAATTTCAACTGCATCACCCCAGAATTGACTTAGGACATCTTTCATAATGCTGTTAAGTTGTTCAGCGCCAAATGTTTTTCCTTCTTCAATTAAGTTGTAAACACGACGTTGGAAAGCAGCTTCCAATAAGTGTGTGATGAAGTTGTGGAAGTAAGTATCTGTCAAACGGTGCGCTAGCGCAAAGCGTTTTTGACGAGGATTATCAAACTGTTTTTCAAGATAATCGCTTAAAAGCAGTTCATTGAAAGTTGATGGGGCTTCAACATAGTAAGTTGACATATGAGTGTTGAAGTAGCTTTGGTTATTGTCTGAGAAGATAAATTGACCAGAGTGCCCGATTTCATGAATAAGTGTGTAAATATCAGACATACGGCCTGTCCAACTCATGAGGATATAGGGGTGAACTTTGTAAGGGTCAGCAGCATAGCCACCAGAATCTTTGTTAGCATTAGCAGCAAAATCGACCCAGCGTTCTTTTCTAAAACGAGAGACTTCGTTTGCATATTCTTCTCCAAGAGGTGCTACAGATTTCATGACTAAGTCATAAGCATCATCAATAGTAACTTCAGGATTAAGTTCAGCATCTAAGTCAAGCTTCCAGTCAGCAAAAGTCATTTTATCAAGACCATTGACTTTGGCAACGTGTTTGAGATATTTTTGAGCAACAGGAGCAAATTCAGTCATGATAAGGTCGATTTGTCGGTCGAACATGGCGCGATCAACCTCTTGTTCAGCTAAAAGATAATCAAAGACTGAGTCATAGCCGCGCATGTCGGCGATGAGTTTTTCAGATTTGACTTGGGCAAGATAAGCGCTAGCAGTGGCATTTTGGTGTTTACGAAGACCAGCTGAGAAAGAGCGAAAGGCTTTTTCACGTACTTCAGCATTTTCGTGGTTTTGATAGAAGTTTTCATAAGTGACAAAAGAATTTTTATAGATTTTGCCGTCAACTTCAAAATCGTCCATTTCAAAGTCACCTGCACGCATCTTAGTGTAAATATCTTGCGGTGCCCCAAAAACTTCGCCAAGGTTAGTCAATGTTTTTTCAACTTCTGGTGAAATAAAGTGACTTTTCTTGATTTTGGCCTGACGAATGGCTGCGCTAAAATGTGGATTCGCTTCAAGAGCATCAAGGATGTCAGAATCAGCAGTCGCAAGAGCAGTGTCAAAGAAGCTGAGCTCTACGTTAGCTTTGGTAAAGAAATCAGCTCCAGCTTTGGCAATTTGAGCAAATTCTTCATTGCTGAAATCTGTCGTTTGTGGCATAAAAGCGTAATTGTCAATGTGACTCATCTCGATGTAGATTTGCTCGATTTCATAAAGCGCACGAGTAAAGTCATCGACAGTTGAAAGTTTATCTTGGTAATTTTTCTTGAAAAGATTAATATCTTCTAGTGTCTTTTCGATGTGACGTAGAAAATCTTCGCGGTCTTGGTAAAGAGCGCTTAAATCCCACAGTTCGTTTTCAGGGAATTCAGAACGGTGTTTTAATTCCATGGTTTTACCTCTTCTTATAACATTATTATGGAACAGTATATCAGAAAAAAGCGGTTAACTGAAAAGAGAGCCACTATTTTTCTAAAAAAATTTTTTTAGCCAAGCTTGTTTTTTAGTAAAGCGGTGACATTGCTTATCTAACAAGCTTTGTCAGGAATTCTTGCTAACAAGTTTCTTTAAAAAAGTCAGAAAATTATATAAAATAATGTGCAATTTATAGAAATTGGGTTACATTTTCCGTAAAAAGTGGTATGATTAAATAGTACGCTTGTAATAAAGGATTAAAATCCGAACAAAAAAGGAGTGAAGAGTGTGACAATCCAAAAACTGGAGAACAATGATACCCAGTCGATCATTACCGAGGAAGTCAAAGTACTAAAAAGCTTACTCGATGAAACAACCCATCAAATGGTTGGTGATGAGGTATTCGCTAAAATTCAAAACATTGTTGAATTGTCAGCAAGTGATGAATACGGCAAACTTGAAGAACTAGTAGCTCAGTTAACCAACGAAGAGATGGTTGTTGTGTCTCGTTATTTTTCAATTTTGCCACTGTTAATCAACATTTCTGAAGACGTTGACTTTGCTTATGAAATCAACTACCAAAATAATACAAATCAGGATTATCTTGGCAAACTCTCTATGACTGTTGACATGGTTTCAGAAAGCGAAAACTCTAAAGAAATCCTTGAAAACGTAAATGTTGTACCTGTCTTGACTGCTCACCCAACACAAGTTCAACGTAAAACGGTTCTTGAATTAACAAACCATATTCACGACCTTTTGCGTAAATATCGTGATGTGAAAGCAGGAGTAGTTAATCGCGATAAATGGTACACTGACTTACGCCGTTACATTGAAATCATCATGCAAACGGACATCATTCGTGAGAAAAAACTTAAGGTAAAAAATGAAATTACCAATGTAATGGAATATTACAATGGATCCTTAATTCAAGCGATTACTAAGTTGACGTCAGAGTACAAACGTTTGGCTGCTGAAAAAGGTATCGACCTAACAAATCCAAAACCTATCACAATGGGTATGTGGATTGGTGGTGACCGTGATGGTAACCCATACGTAACTGCTGAAACTCTTCGTTTGTCAGCTACCGTTCAAAGTGAAGTTATCATCAATTACTACATTGAAAAATTGACAGGTCTTTACCGCACATTCTCACTTTCAACAACGTTGACTAAAATCAGCCCTGAAGTTGAACGTTTGGCAGAATTATCAAGCGATAAATCAATTTATCGAGAAAACGAACCATACCGTAAAGCTTTCAACTACATCCAATCAAAATTGATTCAAACATTGATTGAATTGAAAGCTGGTCCAACTATTTCACGTCGTGCACTTGAAAATAGTAAACTTGGTTCAGACGTTTACGCAAGCACTAACAACGCAAGTGTTATTGCTAAATATTTGCAAAACAAAGTTAATAAAGTTTCATCAGAACTTCAAGATGAAATTCCAAGTTATAAAACTGCTAAAGAATTTAAAGACGACTTGCTCATCATCAAACAATCATTGCTTGATAATGGAGATGATGCTCTCTTGACAGGTGACTTTAGCGAGTTGCTTCAAGCTGTTGATGTCTTTGGCTTCTACCTTGCAACAATCGATATGCGTCAAGATTCAAGCGTCAATGAAGCTTGTGTCGCAGAATTGTTGAAATCAGCAAATATCGTTGACGACTACAGTGCTCTTTCTGAAGAAGAAAAAGTTAAAGTCCTTCTTAAAGAATTGCAAGAAGACCCACGTACATTGTCATCAACAAATGCTGAAAAATCAGAACAACTTCAAAAAGAATTGGCTATCTTCCAAACAGCTCGTTACCTTAAAGATAAATTAGGTGATGAAGTTATCAAACAACACATTATTTCACACACTGAAAGTGTTTCTGATATGTTTGAATTGGCTATCATGCTTAAAGAAGTTGGACTTCTTGATAACCAAAAAGCGCGTGTTCAAATCGTACCACTTTTTGAAACTATCGAAGACCTTGAAAACTCACGTGGTATCATGGAAGAATTCCTTGATTATGATATCGTTCGTCGTTGGGTTACTGCTAATAAAGGTTACCAAGAAATCATGCTTGGTTACTCAGATAGTAACAAAGACGGTGGTTACTTATCATCTGTATGGACACTTTACAAAGCTCAAAATGAATTGACTCGCATCGGTTCAGAACGTGGTATTAAAGTGACATTTATCCATGGTCGTGGTGGTACTGTCGGTCGTGGTGGTGGTCCATCATATGAAGCAATCACATCACAACCATTTGGTTCTATTAAAGACCGCATTCGTTTGACAGAACAAGGTGAAATCATCGAAAACAAATACGGCAATAAAGACGTTGCTTACTACAACCTTGAAATGTTGCTTTCAGCGACAGTTGACCGTATCGTTACTCGTATGATTACAAATCCAGATGAAATCGATACTTTCCGTGAAACAATGGATGGCATTGTGACATATTCAAATGGCGTTTACCGTGATTTGGTATTTGGCAATCCACATTTCTACGATTACTTCTTCGAAGCTACTCCAATTAAAGAAGTATCAAGCTTGAACATTGGTTCACGTCCAGCTGCTCGTAAGACAATCACAGAAATCTCTGGTCTTCGTGCAATTCCTTGGGTATTCTCATGGTCACAAAGTCGTATCATGTTCCCAGGATGGTATGGTGTTGGTTCAGCTTTCAAACATTTCATCGATGCTGAAGAAGGAAACCTTGAAAAACTTCAACACATGTATGAAAAATGGCCATTCTTCCATTCACTTCTTTCAAATGTTGACATGGTATTGTCTAAATCAAATATGAATATTGCTTTCCAATATTCTAAATTGGCAGAAAGTGAAGAAGTTCGTAATGTCTTCAATGTTATTCTTGACGAATGGCAATTGACAAAAGATGTTATCTTGGCAATTGAAAAACATGATAACTTGTTGGAAGAAAATCCATCACTTCGCGCAAGTTTGGATTATCGTATTCCATACTTTAACGTTTTGAACTACATTCAAATTGAATTAATTAAACGTTTGCGCCACGATGAGTTGGACGAAGATTACGAAAAACTCATTCACACTACAATTAATGGTATTGCCACAGGATTACGTAATTCTGGCTGATATGTTTAACCAAGGTCAAGGTCTGGGATTAAGTTCTCAGACTTTGACTTTTTTTTAGTTCAGAAAGATGATATAATGTCATATGATAAATTCGAAGATATTATAGGTGACTCTATGAAAATTGATAAAAGGCATCTCCTAAATTACTCTATCCTAGTGCCTTATTTAATCCTTTCAGTAATTGGACTGATTGTTGTTTATTCAACAACTAGTGCGACACTGATTCAGTATGGTGTGAATCCCTTTATGTCAGTACTGAACCAGGGTGTTTTTTGGTTAATCAGTCTATTTGCAATTGGTTTTATATATAAGTTAAAATTAAACTTTTTGAAAAACTCTCGTGTTTTGACAATGACTATGATGGTAGAAGTAGTGCTTTTGTTGATTGCACGTTTTTTCACCAAGACCGTCAACGGTGCCCACGGTTGGATTGTCATTGGTCCTATTAGTTTCCAACCAGCTGAGTATTTAAAAATCATCATCGTGTGGTTCTTAGCCTTTACATTTGCAAGGCGTCAAGAATTGATTTCGACATATGACTATCAAGCTTTGACTAAGTGCAAATGGTGGCCAACTAAGCTTAACGATTTGAAAGATTGGCGCGTGTATTCGTTAGTTATGGTTCTTTTGGTTGCGGCGCAGCCTGACCTTGGAAATGCAGCTATCGTCGTTTTGACTGGTTTGATTATGTATTCTATCAGTGGTGTAGGTTATCGTTGGTTTTCAGCTATTCTGGCAACCATCACAGCCTTCTCAACAGTCTTTCTTGGCATAATTGCTATTGTCGGGGTTGATAAGATGGGGAAAGTTCCTGTCTTTGGTTATGTTGCTAAACGTTTCAGCGCCTTTTATAACCCATTTAAAGACTTGTCTGACTCAGGACACCAATTGGCACACTCTTATTATGCAATGAGTAACGGTGGCTGGTTTGGTCGTGGTCTTGGAAATTCTATCGAAAAAGGTGGCTATCTCCCAGAAGCAACTACAGACTTTGTTTTCCCAGTCGTGATGGAAGAACTTGGCATGATTGGTGCAAGCCTCATCCTAGCTTTGCTATTTTTCCTAATCTTGCGCATCATGCATGTTGGTATTAAGGCTAAAAATCCATTTAACTCGATGATTGCTCTTGGAATTGGTGGGATGATTCTAATGCAAACCTTCGTTAATATCGGTGGTATTTCAGGCTTGATTCCATCTACAGGGGTTACCTTCCCGTTCTTATCGCAGGGAGGAAATAGTGTTTTGGTCTTGTCGGTAGCGGTTGGTTTTGTTTTGAATATCGATGCTAATGAAAAACGCGAAGAAATTTATCGCGAAGCAGAAGCAGAATTACAAGCCAAGCAACGAGTTACCCAAATTCAAGAAGATAACGTTATTGATTTAGATAGCTTTTATTAATAAAGAGAAATCTCCTAAGAAATTAGGGGATTTTTTTGTTAAAGAAAAGAAGGAAAGTGAACTTGAAAATGGAAGTTTCTTTTATGTAAATACAAGTAAAAATGGTTATATTTTGTCTATTCACACCCTTACAAAATGAAGAAATCTTAAATTAAGCAGTAAAATACTTGCAATTCTTGCATAATTTGTTAAAATAGTAAGGTAAAGTTAGACTGTATTGCCTACTGTCTATCTATAAAATATATTTTATTGGAGGCTTTTACCCAAATGGCAAAAGAAAAATACGATCGTAGTAAACCACACGTTAACATTGGTACAATTGGACACGTTGACCACGGTAAAACTACTTTGACAGCTGCAATTACAACAGTTCTTGCTCGTCGTCTTCCAAGCGCAGTTAACACACCAAAAGACTACGCTTCTATCGATGCTGCTCCTGAAGAACGCGAACGCGGTATCACAATCAACACTGCACACGTTGAATACGAAACTGCTAAACGTCACTACGCTCACATCGACGCTCCAGGACACGCGGACTACGTTAAAAACATGATCACTGGTGCTGCCCAAATGGATGGTGCTATCCTTGTAGTAGCTTCAACAGATGGTCCAATGCCACAAACTCGTGAACACATCCTTCTTTCACGTCAAGTTGGTGTTAAACACCTTATCGTCTTCATGAACAAAGTTGACCTTGTTGATGACGAAGAATTGCTTGAATTGGTTGAAATGGAAATCCGTGACCTTCTTTCAGAATACGATTTCCCAGGTGATGAACTTCCAGTTATCCAAGGTTCAGCACTTAAAGCTCTTGAAGGTGACACTCACTACGAAGACATCATCATGGAATTGATGGACACTGTAGATGAATACATTCCAGAACCAGAACGTGATACTGACAAACCATTGCTTCTTCCAGTCGAAGACGTATTCTCAATCACTGGTCGTGGTACTGTAGCATCAGGACGTATCGACCGTGGTACTGTTAAAGTCAACGACGAAGTTGAAATCGTTGGTATCCGTGACGACATCCAAAAAGCTGTTGTTACTGGTGTTGAAATGTTCCGTAAACAACTTGATGAAGGTCTTGCAGGGGATAACGTTGGTGTACTTCTTCGTGGTATCCAACGTGATGAAATCGAACGTGGTCAAGTTCTTGCTAAACCAGGTTCAATCCACCCACACACTAAATTCAAAGGTGAAGTTTACATCCTTACTAAAGAAGAAGGTGGACGTCACACTCCATTCTTCAACAACTACCGTCCACAATTCTACTTCCGTACAACTGACGTTACTGGTTCAATCGAACTTCCAGCAGGTACTGAAATGGTAATGCCTGGTGATAACGTTACTATCGACGTTGAATTGATTCACCCAATCGCCGTTGAACAAGGTACTACATTCTCAATCCGTGAAGGTGGACGTACTGTTGGTTCAGGTATCGTTTCAGAAATCGAAGCTTAATTTTAGTTAATTAATTAAGTTCCCAGATAACAATTATTAGTCAGATAGTAATTGTGGAAAGAGTCCCGAAAGGGGCTCTTTTTTTGCAATTTCTTTCATGATTATGTGTAAAAATCCCCTCGAACCTTTAAAAGATGCTGAAAATATGATAAAATAAGGGGGTAAATAAAAATAGAAGAGGTATGTGAAATGTCACGTAAACCATTTATCGCTGGTAACTGGAAAATGAACAAAAATCCAGAAGAAGCTAAAGCATTCGTTGAAGCAGTAGCTTCTAAATTGCCTTCATCAGAACTTGTTGAAGCTGGTATCGCAGCTCCTGCACTTGACCTTTCAACAGTTCTTGCTGCAGCTAAAGGTTCAAACCTTAAAGTTGCTGCTGAAAACTGCTACTTTGAAAACGCTGGTGCTTTCACTGGTGAAAACAGCCCTAAAGTATTGTCTGAAATGGGAACTGACTACGTTGTAATCGGTCACTCAGAACGTCGTGAATACTTCCACGAAACTGACGAAGATATCAACAAAAAAGCAAAAGCTATCTTTGCTAACGGTATGCTTCCAATCATCTGCTGTGGTGAAACTCTTGAAACTTATGAAGCTGGTAAAGCTGCTGAATTCGTAGGTGGACAAGTTTCTGCTGCACTTGCTGGATTGTCAGAAGAACAAGTTTCTTCACTTGTTATCGCATACGAACCAATCTGGGCTATCGGTACTGGTAAATCAGCTAGCCAAGATGACGCACAAAAAATGTGTAAAGTAGTTCGTGACACAGTTGCAGCTGACTTCGGTCAAGCAGTAGCTGACAAAGTTCGCGTTCAATACGGTGGTTCAGTTAAACCTGAAAACGTTGCAGCTTACATGGCTTGCCCAGACGTTGATGGTGCTCTTGTTGGTGGTGCATCACTTCAACCAGAAAGCTTCCTTGCTCTTCTTGATTTCGTAAAATAATCAAGAATCATTGAAGCCATATTAAAAACTACTTGTCCTAGGACAGGTAGTTTTTTTTTGTACTAAAAAAGACTTGGATTTTATTTCCAAGCCTTTTATTTAATAACGTCTAAGAATTTTTTTGAGATTATGAATAAGTTTGTATTTGAGAGGATGTGGGTAATAACGGAATGTTCCCATCTTACGAGTAATATAGCCGTTATAGTTTTGTTTAAAGCGTAGAACGCCGTCAGAACCGTCGAATTCTCCTGTAATACCTAAGAGGTTATAAGTGGTAATACCGCGTTTAATAGCTTCTAACATGACGTATTCCTGAAGAAGAGCTGGTGCGTAGAATTTATTGAACTCAGGGTATGAACCAGAAAAGAGGTAGACAGCTTCTTGTTTGGTATAAACGAAGAGGCTACCCGCTAAGATAACGTTTTGTGAACCATATTTTTCAATGAATGTTTTGGCTTCTGCAATACGTGTATCAAATGTAGCTGATTGGCTTGATAATTCACGCAACTGATTTTGTTTCTTTTCAGAAGCATTATTATTTTCAATAGCTGTGCGAAGTTTCTCGATTCGTTTTTCGAGTTTAGCTTGGTCACTTTCAAGATGTTTGAGGTAATCTTGGAAATTAAGGCTTGCTACCATAAATTCACAAGCATCTCCAAAGCAATCATAGAAATCTTGATAGTAGTCTAGTGACTTATCGACATAGTCTCTTCGGTTAGATGTTGCAGAAGTGATTTCTTTGAAGAGTGGAAGTTCGCTACGATCAAGTTTTCGCAAGGTAATTCCAAATGTTTTAGCTTTCTTAACAAGTGGACGACCTTTTTTGCTAAATGATTTTAGTAAGGATTTTTCATCCAAATCGGTCAAATCTTTGACGTAATGCCAATCAGGCTCACCGCCAGGGTAACCTGTCATAAGGCCGTCGTGTTGATAGCCTAGTGATGTGAAATCTTCAATCAAGTTGATTCTTTCATCATCAGTTGCTTCACCATTGGTATCAAAGTGTTGATAGGTATCAAATGGTTTAACCAATAATTCGATGGCACCATTTTCTTTGGCGTAGCTTTGAAGGCCTTGGTAGAAGGCTTTTAGGTAAGACTGATCACGAGAAGCAGGACCAGAATTGATTTCCATATGAAGGCCGCCAGCTACTGGTATACTGTAAAGGACACCAGCAACTTGGAGTTCATCAGCTTCTTTTAAACCAAGAAAAGTGACTTGATAGCCACGTTTTTCAAGCAAATCTGCCATTTCGACAGATTGCATGAATGATTTGTAGTTGACGGTATTGCAAAAAGTCTCAAAAACTTTTTTATCGATAATCTCAAGAGACATTAATGGCTATTTCTCCTTTGTTTGCGAATGTTATAAGCCAAGTTTGATAGTTTGTAAAGCAAACCATTTACTGGAATGTTAAATTCACCGATGAATTCTTCGATTGTAGGGTTGAAGTTTGATTTGAATTTAGTCAAACCGTCATCGAGTGTCCCTTCAACACCACCCATATTTGCCCAGATGATGCCATCAGCGTAAGCATCTTCAAATACTTTTGGATAAAGTGAGTATTGAGGATAGAATTTCTTGAATTCATCGTTCATACCAGCGTAAAGCATTTCCATAACGTTACCGAATGACACTGATAAGATACCTGCGATGATTAATTCATCAGGGTATTTTTCAACGAATTCTTCAAACTCTTTGATGTATTTTGTAACAGAATTTTTTTGTTGAGTGAGTTTTGTCAAACGTTTCTTTTGGTGTTCAGCTGTTTCAGACAAGTCTTTCTCGATTTGAGCCAATTGTTCTTTGTATTCAGCCAAACGTTTTGGTAAGTTAACTTTTGCCAAGTGTAGGTAAGCATCATCACCATAAATTTCCATCATTTTACGGAAGTAATCTTCGTTACGAAGAGCAACACCTTTGCGGTTTTCTGTAAGGGCAACGACATCAGCAAAAGCTTTGACGTCATCGATTGTACCACGCGTAGTGATAACACCACGGTGAACGGCGTCTTTCATCAAACGTTTTGTGTGTTTAGGGAAAGTTGATGTCATGTCTTCTTGTGTGTAGACATTGGCTTGGAAACGAGGTTGGATGCTTTCAGCAATAGTTGTTGTGCGTCCAGTCCATTCACAGCCAGCAGCTTTTAAGTTGTCGATAGCAAGAAGTGTGTCTTTATTTTCATCAACTTCTTCACCGATTTTGTATTGTTTAAGCAACAAAGCTGGGTCCATTTTGATGAAAAGAGCGTGTTTTGTTTTACCGTATTTTTTAAGTGATTTGATGACAAATGCGACGAGTTCTTTGTCACTGTAATCCATAATTGGTCCACGTGGGATGTAAAGCATAGTGAAGCCAAGTGGCAATGCTTTGATTAGGATAGAAGCAGAAGCAACTAATTGGTCATCCTTGTAAAAACCAATACGTTCGTTGTCCCAATTGTCTTTAACTTTTTCCCAATTTGATGATTGTAAAAGGTTTGTTTGATTGCTTGATTTTGCAAAATTATCGTGTTCTTCAGCTGAGATACCGATTTTATAGCTATACATTATTTTAAGACCCACTCTCTAAGGGCGTGTGCAACGCCACTTTCTTCGTTTGATTTTGTAATATATTTAGCGATTTCTTTAAGTTCTGGTGTACCATTTTCCATAACAACTGGGTTTCCAACCGCTTCTAGCATGGCACGGTCATTTTCGGCATCACCGATAGCCATAGTTTGTTCAGCAGTAAGCCCCATTTTTTCAGCAAGGTGCTTGATGGCATTTCCTTTGCTGGCTTTTTTGTTCATGAATTCTAGGTAAAATGGTGTTGATTTAACAATCGTGTATTTATCGAAGAATTCTTGTGGAATTTTTTCGATGGCAGCATCAAGAACTTCAGGTTCATCGATGTACATCATTTTAATAATTTCTTTATCGCCCATTTCTTCTGGAGTGCGGTAAAAAATTGGCATATTAACCAAACTTGATTCGTGAACCGTGTATTTTCCAATGTTGCGGTTAGCCGTGTAAATACCTTTTTTCGTGATTGCATGCATGTGAACATCCAATTTACGGCTAAGGAATTCAATATCAAGATAGTCTTCGTAAGTCATGGTTTCCGTGATGATGTTTTCACCGGTTGACGTATCTTGGACTAGTCCACCATTGAAGGTAATAACATAATCGCCTTCTTCTCTTAGATTTAATTCGTTAAGAAGTGGCTGAACACCTGGGATAGGACGTCCAGTTGCGATAATGACCTTAACACCTTGTTTTTTAGCTTCTTGAACAGCCTCGAAAACTTCAGGCGTGACTTTACGGTCGTTGGTTAAGAGTGTGCCATCGATATCGACAGCGACTAATTTAATAGACATAAGGTTAATTTACCCCTCCTAAAGAATCTCTACCTATATATCTTACTAAAAAGTGGCTTATTTGTCATGGGGAACACAAGGAATTCTAAGAGGTACCGTTTTCATTTTAAAAAAAGAAAAGAAGCTAGGTGAAACCTAGACAATTTGTCATTAGTTTCATCTCTAACTTCTTAATTGGGTGAGACAAAATGATCATTTGAGATATAGCTCATAAATTCTTTTTTGGTATGAGCAAATAAGTCATCATCGCTGAGCATTTCTTTTGGAAAGTAGAAGCGTCTATCGCCATAAATTGTTCCTGTCAAAGTCTTTACAATCGGTGAGATGGTTGAGAGCTCAACAACTGAGCCATCTTTTTGAATCATATTAATCTCAGTACGTGGCTCTTTCTTTTCAGGGCGGTAAATGTCATAAGGAAGGTCAAAGTTAACATGAATACCAGTGTAATAGTCTGGGTCAAAACCAACAGATTTTACCAATTCAACTAAATGGCTGAGGTCCTTACGAGATTCTTCTTCGAAAGTTACGGATTTGAAAACCTTACGGTTAACAAAACGGCTGGCTAAATCTGCTAGAATGTCATCTTCAGCAGCCATCCAAGCTTGAAAATAAGTGTTCATCACACCATCATCCAGCGATAAATAATCGGCTAGACTAGCTTGATTAGCTAAAAATGGGATGAGATTTGGTGACGTTTTTTCAAAGAAGTGGCTATCAATGTGATAAAGGTATTTAGCACGTTTTAAGAGATTTTGCAGCAAGACTTCCATAGCTCGGCTAGCGGGGTGGAAATAGACTTGCATGTACATTTGAAATCGACTGACAATATAGTCTTCGACAGCGTGCATGCCGTTATATTCAAAGACAATGCCGTCAGCTGTTGGACGAATAACACGCAAGATGCGTGTCAAATCAAATTGACCATATCTTGCTCCACTGTAGTAGGAGTCGCGCAAAAGGTAATCCATCCGGTCGCAGTCAATCTGGCTAGAGATGAGTTGCACCACTTGCTTGTTATGGTAAGTGTGGTTGATGACACTTGCCACTTTTTCAGGAAAATCTGGGGATACTCGGCGTAAAATCGCATTAACTTCCGTGTCAGGACTAGTGATAATTTCTTGAGTAATAGCTTCGTGGTCAGTATCGAAAAGCTTTTCAAAAGTGTGTGAATAAGCACCATGCCCCACATCGTGTAAGAGGGCTGCTACCATGGTTAAAAGATTTTCATTAGAATCCCAAATCTCTGGAAATTTGGCATCAA
The DNA here is from genome assembly GCF_004352745.1 of Streptococcus sp. KCJ4932. NCBI lineage: Bacteria > Bacillati > Bacillota > Bacilli > Lactobacillales > Streptococcaceae > Streptococcus > Streptococcus sp. KCJ4932. The sequence continues at coordinate 19,878 of NZ_SJWW01000006.1, forward strand.
AAATCTCAGTTACTCGTCTAGCAATTTCATAAACGCCTAAGCAGTGTGAAAAACGACTGTGCTCAGCGCCATGAAAGGTGAAAACAGTTGTCGAGACTTGTTTGACACGACGTAGACGCTGAAATTCTTTACTATTGATAAGGTCATAAATGACCGGATGATTGACGGTTATATAATTGTGAACAGGGTCACGAAATACTTTTTCATTCATAGTTTCATTATAACAAAAAAGCTAAAAATGCTAAGGGTTTAACTCTTGAAATAATCTTGTTTACGAAAGTTAAAAAATTGCTTATAATGGAGTCTATGACAAATGAACTTATCTTACGTTTAATCCAGATTTTTTTGGTTTTCTTAATTATTTGGATTTTTGGAAATATCATCTTGCATGCCAAGAAAGATAAAATTAATTTAAAGGAAAGATTCTGGACTGGTCTTTGGATAGGCTATCTGACAGACTTACTAGATACTTTAGGAATTGGAACGTTTGCGACTAGTACGGCGCTTTTTAAGGCAACAAAATTAGTCAAGGATGATAAACAGATTCCTGCGACCTTATCAACTGCTCACGTCATTCCAGTCTTGATTGAGGCACTTTGCTTTATCACGATTGTGAAAGTGGAATTGCCAACCTTGTTAGCGATGGCAACGGCTTCTTTTGTGGGAGCTCTTGTCGGGACACGTCTTACGAAAAACTGGGACACACGTCATGTGCAAAGAGCTTTAGGAACACTGTTGATTATTGCTGCGCTTATCATGGTTTATCGCATGATTGCAAATCCTGGTGCAGGAATGGGTGACGGTGTTCACGGTCTTCACGGCATTTGGCTTTTGGTTGGTATAGTGTTCAATTTTACGATTGGTATTTTGATGACCATGGGATTAGGAAACTATGCTCCAGAATTGATTTTCTTTTCAATGCTTGGGATTAATCCGTCGATTGCACTTCCAGTGATGATGCTTGACGCAGCAGTTATTATGTCAGCAAGTACGACAGAATTTATTAAATCTGGTCGTGTGAATTGGCCGGGGGTTCTAGGTATCATTATCGGTGGTTCTTTTGGTGTTTTGACAGCAGCATTTTTCCTCAGTCAGCTGGATATCAATAAATTTAAAATACTGATTGTTTTCATCGCTATTTTTACTGGAACAAGTTTGCTTCGTTCATCAGCGATTAAGCGTTAAACCAGCGTTATTATTAGCTTTACGAAGAAAGAATTGGTATAATTTTAGAGAAAGGAAGAAGCTTACTTAGATGAAACTTCATATTAAGAATAAAATTGATTTAGATGGACAAGTTGAGTTAGTTGAGCAATCATACCCAGTCAAATTAACCGAAAAAAATGGTCATATCTACCTTACCTATACCAATGAAGAAAAAGAAACGGTTATGCTTAAGTGTAATGACCAAGAGTTGATTATGACACGTTTTTCAACGCCAAAATCAATCATGCGATTTCATCGCGAACTGCCAGCTTTAGTTGCTATTCCAACTCCAGTTGGTATGCAACATTTACAAACACAAACCAGTGTTTATGAGTTGGATACCAAAGAGCAAAATCTTAAAATCCACTATCAACTAAAACAAGTTGAAGGAGATAATGTTTTTGCGAACTATCAGCTAGAAATCAAGTGGTTGTAAGCCTAACCAAAGCTTGATATATCAAGCCTTAAGACTCATGTGTTTAGTTGACAAATGGTTTTAAAATTGATATGATTACTCTGTATTCAAGGGAGTAGCAGACGGGTAAAGCCCGTGACATGGTCGTCATTACGAAAGAAATTTCCGGCCCTGTCTTAAACAGCGAGACTTGTTTTAAAAAAACAGGTCTCTTTTTCTATAGAGGAGACCATAGGAGGAAGTTATTTTGTCTAAAGAACAAAGTAAAGCTCTGTTTTATACACAGAGCAAAGATGAAACATTGGAAACTCTGAAGTCATCACGTGATGGTTTGTCTACAGCCGAAGCTCAAAAACGCTTGGACGAATTTGGTCACAATGAACTTGATGAAGGTGAAAAACGTGGTTTGTTTGCGAAATTCATCGATCAGTTCAAAGATTTGATGATTATCATTTTGTTGGTCGCTGCGGCTCTTTCTGTTATTACAGAAGGAATGCACGGATTGACGGATGCTTTAATTATTCTTGCTGTTGTCATCTTGAACGCAGCCTTTGGTGTTTACCAAGAAGGTCAAGCAGAAGCAGCGATTGAAGCACTAAAAGACATGTCTAGTCAGATTGCGCGTGTTCGTCGTGATGGTCATGTGGTGGAAATTGATTCACGCGAATTAGTGCCTGGTGATATTGTCATGCTTGAAGCTGGTGATGTTGTTCCAGCAGATATGCGTCTTTTAGAAGCTGCGTCATTGAAGATTGAAGAAGCAGCTTTGACTGGTGAATCTGTTCCAGTTGAGAAAGATTTGTCTGTTGATGTTCCAGCTGATGCAGGTATCGGTGACCGTGTGAATATGGCTTACCAAAACTCAAATGTTACCTACGGACGTGGTGTTGGTGTGGTTGTTAACACTGGTATGTTTACCGAAGTTGGTAAAATTGCTGATATGCTTGCAAATGCCGATGAAACAGACACACCACTTAAACAAAGCCTTAACCAATTGTCTAAAGTATTGACTTACTTGATTGTAGGGATTGCTGCTGTTACTTTCCTTATCGGTGTCTTTGTTCGTGGTGAAGCTCCGCTTAACGGATTAATGGTTGCCGTTGCACTTGCTGTTGCTGCTATTCCAGAAGGTTTGCCTGCCATTGTAACAATCGTTTTGTCAATGGGGACAACAACCTTAGCCAAACGTAATTCTATCGTTCGTAAATTGCCAGCTGTTGAAACACTTGGTTCTACAGAAATCATTGCCTCAGATAAAACAGGGACATTGACAATGAACCAAATGACAGTTGAAAAAGTGTACACAAATGGTCAATTGCAAAATGCTACTAGCGAAATTGCAGCTGATAACAACACACTTCGTATCATGAACTTTGCCAATGATACAAAAATTGATCCAAATGGTAAATTAATCGGAGACCCAACTGAAACAGCACTTGTTCAATTTGGTCTTGACCATAGTTTTGACATTCGTGAAGTTCTTAAAAAAGAACCACGCGTGGCAGAATTACCATTCGATTCTGAACGTAAATTAATGTCAACGATTCACAAAGAAGCTGATGGTAAGTACCTTGTTGCTGTTAAAGGTGCGCCAGATCAATTGCTTAAACGTGTGACTCGTATCGAAGAAAATGGTCAAGTTCGCGATATTACAGCAGATGAGAAGAAAGCTATTTTGCAAGTCAATAAAGACCTTGCTAAACAAGCTCTTCGTGTCTTGATGATGGCTTATAAATATGTTTCTGAAGTGCCAACACTTGAATCAGATATTGTTGAATCTGATTTGATTTTCTCAGGTCTTGTCGGAATGATTGACCCAGAACGTCCAGAAGCAGCGAAAGCTGTTGCTGTTGCTAAGGAAGCTGGTATTCGTCCAATTATGATTACTGGTGACCACCAAGATACAGCAGAAGCTATTGCTAAACGTCTTGGTATTATCGAAGAAGATGGTCAAGATCATGTTTTCACAGGTGCTGAACTTAATGAATTGTCAGACGAAGAATTCCAAAAAGTCTTCAAACAATATTCAGTTTATGCACGTGTGTCTCCTGAACACAAAGTTCGTATCGTTAAAGCATGGCAAAATGAAGGTAAAGTTGTTGCCATGACTGGTGATGGTGTTAATGATGCGCCATCGCTTAAAACAGCTGATATCGGTATTGGTATGGGGATTACTGGTACAGAAGTTTCTAAAGGGGCTTCTGATATGGTCCTTGCTGATGATAACTTTGCAACGATTATCGTTGCCGTTGAAGAAGGACGTAAGGTCTTCTCTAATATTCAAAAATCAATTCAATACCTTCTTTCAGCTAACATGGCAGAAGTCTTCACAATCTTCTTTGCCACACTATTTGGTTGGGATGTGCTTCAACCTGTTCATCTTCTTTGGATTAACTTGGTAACAGATACGCTACCAGCGATTGCGCTTGGTGTTGAACCAGCTGAACCAGATGTGATGACTCACAAACCTCGTGGACGTAAATCAAACTTCTTTGATGGTGGGGTTATGGGAGCGATTATCTATCAAGGTATTTTCCAAACTTTACTTGTTTTAGGTGTTTACGGATGGGCATTGATGTTCCCAGAACATGCTTCAAATCGTATGATGCACGAAGATGCTTTGACAATGGCATTTGCTACCCTTGGTTTGATTCAATTGCTTCATGCCTTTAACGTTAAATCTGTTTACCAATCAATCTTTACAGTTGGAGCTTTCAGAAATAGAACCTTTAACTGGGCAATTCCAGTAGCCTTCCTACTATTGATGGTAACTATTGCAGTACCTGGATTTAACCAATTATTCCACGTTTCACACTTGAGTGTGACACAATGGTTAGCAGTCATCATCGGAAGCTTGCTCATGGTTGTTTTGACAGAAATTGTCAAAGCTATCCAACGTGCCCTTGGTCAAGATGAAAAAGCTATTTAAAATATGCTAACTATTAGCTAGGACAAATTGTCCTAGCTTTTTTGCTTTCTGAAAATCTTTGAAAAAATTTATGGTAGAATATTCTGGGGAGGCTTTCATGATTAAAGCGATTATATTTGATATGGATGGTGTTTTATTTAACACTGAGAATTTTTATTTTGACCGTCGTGAGGCATTTTTAGGAAGTAAAGGCATTTCTATCAAGCATTTGCCACCTAAATTTTTTGTAGGTGGACGGATGGATCAGTTCTGGGAAAAAATTTTAGGCGACAAGATTTCAGACTATGATACAAAAGCTTTGGAAGCAGAGTACACTGCTTATAAAAATGTTCATCGACCAGATTATAGCCAATTAGTTTTTCCAGATGCTAAAAAAGTTTTAGCTGATTTAAAGGCAAAAGGATTTGTCTTAGCGTTGGCTTCAAACACTGTGCGAAAAGATGTTGAACGAGCTTTGACGAAATGTGGTTTGATTGAATATTTTACCTACATTTTGACAGGTGATGATTTTAAAGAAGGTAAACCAAATCCTGCAATTTACAATGCTGCTTGTGCTAAATTAGGATTCGATAAAGGTAATATTGTTATTATTGAAGATAGTCAAAAAGGAATTCAAGCTGGAGTAGCAGCAGGTGTGCGAGTGATTGCCATTCGTGATAAAGTATTTGGCATTGATCAATCACAAGCTAGTGTCTTGGTTGATAGCTTAACAGAAGTTATGCAAGTAATTGAAAAAGAAGTTTAAAGGCATTGTCATATTGAAAAGTAATTGTTTTAGGAGTAGTAGTCTAAGCTAGGTAAAGAAAATGGCTGCTAATGGTAGCCAATAGCAATTTTACAGCCTTTATGATAAAATAAAAAGGCAGTAAGGAAATCTATAAAAGCGTCAAAAAGTAAAGATAAACTGATTATAGATTTGATTAATTAAGTCTAAAAAGCAGAGTGAAAATTCCTATTTTCATCTTGCTTTCTTAACGAACTTAATATCTTATGTTAACTGAATACGTTCTACGAGTTGTGCAAAGAAGATAATTTTTCCTAGAGCTTAAGAGCTCTTCGTCAAAATTCCTATTTTTGTTATACTCGTTTAACGAACTTAATATCTTAATAAAGGAGTTATCTCATGGAAGTGGCTGAAATCCGCCAAAAAATAGTAGAAAATCAAGAGAAGTTGACTAGCTTCAGGAGGTCTCTTTGACTTAGATCGTTTGGAAGAAGACATTGCGCTTCTTGAAAATAAAATGACTGAGCCAGATTTTTGGAATGACAACATTGCAGCGCAGAAAACATCTCAAGAATTGAACGGTTTGAAACAAACCTATGAAACATTTAACGAGATGCAAGAATTGTCTGATGAGACAGAACTATATTTGGAAATGTTAGATGAAGACGACTCTGTTCAAGCTGAGTTAGAAGAAACTCTTGAAAAACTTGATAAAATCATGACAAGTTATGAAATGACACTTCTTCTATCAGAACCATACGACCGTAACAATGCTATCTTGGAAATTCACCCAGGATCAGGTGGTACGGAAGCTCAAGACTGGGCTGATATGCTTTTCCGTATGTACACACGTTATGGAAATGCCAAAGGCTTTAAAGTTGAAACCCTTGACTATCAAGCTGGTGATGAAGCTGGTATCAAATCAGTAACCCTTTCTTTTGAAGGACCAAATGCATATGGTCTTTTGAAATCAGAAATGGGTGTTCACCGTTTGGTTCGTATCTCACCATTTGATTCAGCTAAACGTCGTCACACATCATTCTCTTCTGTCGAAGTAATGCCAGAATTGGATGATACGATTGAAGTTGAAATCCGTGATGATGATATCAAGATGGATACTTTCCGTTCAGGTGGTGCTGGTGGACAAAACGTCAATAAGGTTTCTACCGGTGTTCGTTTGACCCACATTCCAACAGGAATCGTTGTTGCGTCAACTGTTGACCGTACACAATACGGTAACCGTGATCGCGCTATGAAAATGTTGCAAGCAAAACTTTATCAATTAGAACAAGAGAAAAAAGCGCAAGAAGTGGATGCTCTTAAAGGTGATAAAAAAGAAATCACTTGGGGAAGTCAAATCCGTTCATACGTCTTCACTCCATATACAATGGTTAAAGACCACCGTACAGGATATGAAGTTGCTCAAGTTGATAAAGTCATGGATGGTGACATTGACGGCTTCATCGATGCTTTCTTGAAATGGCGTATTGATTAACTCGAAAGTAAAATTTTAGGATAACAAAATCGTAAAGGAAAATACAAATGGCATTAATTGAAATGAAAGGTGTAACTAAAAAGTATCACCGCTCAACAACTGCTTTGAGAGATATCAATGTATCTGTCAACCCAGGTGAATTTGTTTATATTGTTGGTCCTTCTGGTGCTGGTAAATCAAGTTTCATTAAATTGCTTTACCGCGAAGAAAAAGTCTCTGCTGGAACACTTAAAGTTGGGGAATTTAACCTTACAAAAATGAAAAAACGTCAAATCCCAATTTTGCGTCGTAGCATTGGCGTTGTCTTCCAAGATTACAAACTTCTTCCTAAGAAGACTGTTTTTGAAAACGTTGCTTATGCCATGCAAGTAATTGGTGAAAAGCCACGTGAAATCAAAAAACGTGTGCCTGAAGTGCTTGAACTTGTCGGGCTTAAACACAAAATGCGTTCATTCCCTGATCAACTCTCTGGTGGTGAACAACAACGTGTGGCAATTGCGCGTGCCATCGTTAACAATCCAAAAGTTTTGATTGCTGACGAACCAACTGGTAACCTTGACCCAGAAATTTCTTGGGAAATCATGCAATTGTTAGAACGTATCAACCTTCAAGGAACAACCGTTCTAATGGCAACACACAACAAACAAATCGTTGATAACCTTCGCCATCGCGTTATCGCAATTGAAGAAGGACGTATTGTACGTGATGAAGAGGAAGGAGAATACGGATATAATGATTAGACACTTTTTCCGCCACTTATGGGAATCTATTAAAAGTTTAAAACGAAACATCTGGATGACCATTGCATCAGTCAGCTCAGTTGCGATTACATTGACACTTGTTGGTATTTTTGCAGCTGTGCTCTTGAACGTTGAAAAAATTGCTCAAGGTATTGAAAATAATATTCAAATTAGTGTTTATTTGGATGTTAACTCTGCTGATAATTCAGAAACAAAAACAAATGAAGTTGGTGAAACTGTTCAAAATGATGCTTATCACCAAGTTTATGACCAAATCAATGCACTTTCTGGTGTTAAATCAGTTACTTTCTCAAGTAAAGATGACCAATTAGCTAAGTTGAAAGAAACATATGGTGATGACTGGGCAATGTTTGATGGAGATTCAAATCCATTGCAAGATGTTTACGTTGTAGAAGCGACATCAGCATCAAAAGTTAAGAAAGTAGCTAATAAAATTTCTAAAATTGAAGGTGTTGAATCAGTTAACTATGGTGGTTCAAACTCAGATCAACTCTTCAAGATTTCTAAATTTATCCGCACATGGGGAGTTGCAGGTACTGTTCTTCTCGTTGTTGTAGCTATTTTCTTGATTTCAAATACGATTCGTATGACTATCATGTCTCGTCACCGTGATATTGAAATCATGCGTTTGGTTGGTGCGAAGAACTCTTATATCCGTGGCCCATTCTTCTTTGAAGGTGCTTGGGTTGGTTTGCTTGGGGCAATTGTTCCATCAATCATCATTTACTTTGGCTATAAGGCTGTTTACGCATCAGTAAATCCACAATTTGAAGTACAAGGATTGACTCTATATCCTGCGGATACATTCCTTCCAATGATTATTGGTGGTATGTTCGTTGTGGGTATTCTTATTGGATCACTTGGTTCAGTTATCTCAATGAGACGTTATCTTAAAATTTAATAAAAAAGCAACTTCTGATTTTCAGAAGTTGTTTTAATTTATAAAGCTTGTAATAGCTGTAGCAATTTCTTTTTCTTGTTCTTTTTGAGAAATACTTGCTTTTCCGTCTTTTGCTTGGTGACCATAATCTCCAAATTCGCTGTGATTACCTCCAGAGATATTGACGTATTTTGTATCTTGCGGAAGTCTCTTTTTAGCTTTGTTATACTGGTTCCATTTAAGGATTTTATCTTTGCTAGCTGTGATTGAGAGAACTTTTAGCTTGTCTTTTGATAAGTCTGTTTTCTCACTTGGATAGCTTGCAAGAAGAATTAAACCAGTAACGTTTGTTTTGGCTGCATCAGCGTTCATGCAGGCAACAACGCCACCTAGTGAGTGCCCAGCAAGGTAGACATTTTTTAAGTTTTTTTCTTTGATGACGGCTAAAGCTTTTTTACTCGATAGCACAGGTAGATTTAGGGGTGCTTTCAAGATGTAAACATTATATCCTGATTCGGCTAAATCATTTGCTAAATTAGCGTAGGCTTTTTCCTCAACGAGAGCACCTTGGTAAAAGATAATAGTTGCTTTTGCGCTTTCTTTACTTTCAAAGAGTAGATAGTCCAGTCCTTTGTGATTTTAGCGGATTTAGCAGCTGCCATAGAACTTTGATGCGCTTGGTAGGTTTTATAACGAATAAAACCAAGGCCTAGAACAAGCAGAGTTGTTAAACAAACTAAAAAGTAGAGTAGACATTTTTTAAGTTTTTTCATAGTGTGTTAAAATACGGGTTAAAATTCTTTTCATGTGCAATAGTCGTTTCACGACCATGACCAGGGTATACGGTGAAGTGATTTGGAAGACTAAAGAGTTCAGTTTTGATACTATTTAGTAATTGTTCTGCGTTACCAGTTGGCAAATCAGTTCGTCCAATGGTTTCACGAAAGAGCGCATCACCAGTGAGAACAAGGTCATCATCAGGGAAAACTAGCGAAACACTTCCCCATGAATGTCCTGGTGTTTGACGTGCTTGAAAACGAAAACCAGCTAATACATAATCTTCTTGATATTGAAAGTGGTACTCGGCAGGTTTTAAAATCACATCATCCATGTCAGCATGACGGTCTAAGCCTGAGAAATTATCTTTGGGTGAATAAAGCCAAGGCGCTTCTTTTTCAGAGATATAAACAGGAGGCTGTCCAAAAGCATCACGAATCACATCAAGCCCCATAATATGGTCATAATGAGCGTGTGTGATTAAGATAGCAGCTACGGGTTTATCAATAGCCGTAATTTTTTCTTTAATTTTATCTGTATTGCTACCAGGGTCAACAACAATGATAGCTTGGTCATTGACCAATAAGTAGGTATTTTCACGTGCAACGTGGTTTAATAATCTAAAAATCTTCATAAAAAAAGTGTATCAAAAAAGTCTTTAAAAGTCATACAATCTCTTTTGCCAAACGCAATTTTTTCGCTATCTTATTTTTGGGATTAGGTGAATGTGGGCTTTAAAAATGGTATAATTTAAATGTTATGATGCAAGTTAATTCTCAAAAATATGCTGTTGTGGATTTGGAGGCAACGGGTGCCCACGCAATGGCAGAAATTATTCAGGTTGGCATTGTCATTATTGAAAATAATCAGATTGTGAAGACCTATCAAACGGATGTTAATCCGCACGAGGCCTTAACTGAACACATTATTCATTTAACAGGGATAACAGATGAGCAATTGGCAAAAGCGCCAGATTTTTCACAAGTTGCTCAAGAAATTTATCACTTGATTTCGGACTGTGTATTTGTGGCTCACAATGTGAAATTTGATGCCAATCTTTTAGCAGAAAAATTATTCTTAGAAGGATACGAACTACGTACGCCGCTTGTCGATACGGTTGAGTTATCTCAAGTTTTCTATCCGACCCTTGAAAAATACACGCTAGGTCACCTAGCAGATGTTTTACAACTTGATTTGACGGATGCTCACACAGCGATTTCGGATGCTTATGCAACAGCTCAGCTATTGTTGAAGCTAAAAGAAAAAATGGAGAGTTTGCCAAAAGAATTGCTAGAACAACTCTTACCTTTTTCTGATAATCTCTTATTTGAAACGGGGATGTTGGTTGAGGAGAGCTTTAAAAAAGCGAAAGTCATGTCAAAAAAAGACTACCTAGAAGTTGGTGGCTTGATTTTACGACGTGCTAAAGCCATTGGCAGTGAACGTAAGTTGTCTGATGATTTTGAGTTAAATATGGCACTTCTAGGCTTGGATGCGCGTGAGAAGCAGAGCCGATTTGCTCAAATGGTTAAAGATGATTTTCAAAGTTCAAAAATCTCATTCTTAGAAGCTCAGGCTGGTCTCGGAAAAACTTATGGCTATCTTTTGCCACTTTTGCAGCTAGCACAAGATGAGCAAATTATTGTTTCAGTGCCAACAAAGATTTTACAAGACCAAATCATGGCTAATGAAGCTAAAAAGATTCAAGAAGTCTTTAACATTTCTTGCCAATCCATCAAAGGACCTGGCAACTATATTAAGTTGGATTCTTTTGCGGAAACCTTGCACCGAGAAGGGGACAATCGCCTAGTTAATCGTTATAAGATGCAATTGCTTGTCTGGTTAACAGAAACTTTAACGGGAGATTTGGATGAAATCAGACAGAAGCAGCGTTTTGAGGCTTATTTTGAACAGATTAAGCATGATGGTAATCTGAGTGAAAAATCCTTGTATAAGGATGTCGATTTTTGGAATCGTACTTATGAAAATGCTAAGCATAGTAAGCTTTTAATTATTAATCATGCGTATTTCTTAGAACGTGTTCAAGATGATAAGGCTTTTGCGGCTAAGAAAATTTTGGTATTTGACGAAGCGCAAAAATTGATTTTGAACCTAGAACAATTTTCACGACGTCGTGTTAATGTAACGCAATTGGTTCAAAAACTTGAAAAGCATTTGGATGCTGCCCTGCCAACGCTTGAAAAACGTTTGATTGAGAGTCTTTCTTTCCAATTGAGTCATCTTGCCACACGTTTTTATCAAAATCAAGAAATTTATGTGACGACAGAAGATGCTCACCGAGTAGAACAAGCTGCTAAAGAGTTGCTTGCTCTTAATCCTGAGTGGCGTTATCTGTGCTTGGAAGATTTGTTATCCTTATTTGCACAGCCATTTACGGATTTTTGGTTTGAGACAAGTTATGAAAATGAAAAACGTCAGACCTATTTGAATGCAAGTAGTGATGAACTCTTGAATTTTCAAGAATTCTTGCCAGAAACACGCAAGACTTACATGGTTTCTGCGACACTGCACATCAGTCCGCAGGTTAGTCTTGCAGATTTGCTTGGTTTTGAGCAGTACCATTACATGAGCATTGAGCGAGACAAGCAAACGTCACAACGTATTTGGATTGATGAAGAAATGCCAAATGTTGCTGAAATTTCAGATGAAGCATACGCTGATGCGATTGCTGAGCGAATTTATCAGATTAGGCAATTAGATGAGCAAATGCTAGTGTTATTTAACTCTAAGAAAGCCATGTTTGACGTTTCTGAACGTTTGGATAAGGTGGAGCTTCATCATCTGACACAAGAGAAAAACGGGACAGCTTACAATGTTAAGCGTCGTTTTGAACGCGGTGAAAGTCATATTTTACTTGGGACTGGTGCTTTCTGGGAAGGTGTGGATTTTGTACAATCCGATAAAATGATTGAGGTCATTACACGTTTACCATTTGAAAATCCAAAAGATTTATTCGTTCAGAAAATCAGTAATCATTTGCTAGCGCAAGCTAAATCACCGTTCAATGATTATTCTTTACCATTGGCTATTTTAAAACTAAAACAAGCTATTGGAAGAACCATGAGACGTGAAAATCAACGTTCGGCTGTGCTTTTGCTTGACCCACGAATTTTGACAAAATCATACGGAAAAATTATCAGTGATGCTTTATCTGAAGAATTTTACATTTCTCATCAAAAATTTTCAAAGAGTCTCACTGAAATAAAGAATTTTCTGCTATAATAAAAGAGATAAACAAAAAGGGAGAAGTAAATGAAAAAATTAACACCAGTAAAACAGTATTTACTTGGTTTTAGCTTGATTTTATTAGTTCTCTTGCTTTCTGCTGCGACTGTTTTGGATTTAGCGATTCAGCCAAAACGAAGAGCGGAAAAACTGGCGACCCAAGTAGCCATTGAAAAAGCTGATTTGGTTCAAACGTCTTCTGTTGACCTTTACAATGGTTCTAAGACATACTATAGTGTTTTTGGAACGACAGCATCAGGTGATCAGAAGATTGTTGCTGTAGGTGAAGACAATGGTAAGGTATTTGTCTATTCTGTAAACGATGGGATTAGTCGTAAACAAGCTGAGCAAGTAGCTGCAGCAAATGGGGCGACTGGTATTTCAAAAGTTGTTTATGGAATTGATGGTAAGACCCCAATTTGGGAAGTCACAGCTACTGATGGTTATTATCTTGTGAATTTTGAAACAAGTGAGCTCGTGAAGAAGGAGGGCATATGACAAACTTATCAAATCGCGTGTTGAACATGGAAGAAAGTGTGACTTTAGCAGCGAGTGCGCGTGCCAAAGCCTTGAAAGCGCAAGGACGTGATATTTTATCACTAACATTGGGAGAACCTGATTTTGTAACTCCTAAGAATATCCAAGATGCAGCAGTTGAAGCTATTCAAAATGGTAAAGCAAGCTTCTACACTGTCGCTTCTGGTCTTCCAGAATTGAAGGATGCAATCAACAATTACATGGAAAATTTCTACGGTTACTCAGTTAATCGTAATCAAGTGGTTGTTGCAACAGGTGCTAAATACATTCTTTATACTTTCTTTACAACTGTTCTTAATCCAGGCGATGAGGTTATTATTCCAACACCATGTTGGGTGTCTTATGTCGATCAAGTTAAAATGGTTGATGGTGTTCCTGTAACAGTTGCGACAACTGAAGCAAATGACTTCAAAGCTACTGTAGAACAACTTGAAGCTGCTCGTACAGATAAAACAAAAGTTCTTTTATTGAATTCACCATCTAATCCAACTGGTATGATTTACAGCCGTGATGAATTAGAAGCAATTGGTAATTGGGCTGTTGAACACAATATCTTAATCTTGGCAGACGATATTTATGGTCGTTTGGTATATAATGGAAATGAATTCACACCAATTTCAACAATTTCTGAAGCTATCAGAAATCAAACAGTTGTTGTAAATGGTACTTCAAAAACTTATGCTATGACTGGTTGGCGTGTTGGTTTTGCGGTTGGTAATGAAGAAATCATCTCAGGTATGGCAAAAGTTATCAGCCAAACCACTTCAAACTTAACGGCAGTGTCACAATACGCAGCAATTGAAGCATTTACTGGTTCACAAGATTCTATTGAAGTTATGCGTAAGGCTTTCGAAGAACGTCTTAATACCATTTATCCATTGCTTTGCGAAGTTCCTGGTTTTGAAGTGATTAAACCTCAAGGTGCTTTCTATCTTTTCCCTAACGTGAAAAAAGCGATGGAAATGAAAGGCTTCACTGATGTGACTGCTTTTACAACAGCTATTCTTGAAGAGGCAGAAGTAGCTCTTGTTACTGGTGCTGGTTTCGGTGCTCCTGAGAATGTTCGTTTGAGCTATGCGACTGATATGGATACTTTGAAAGAAGCTGTAAGACGTTTGAAAGCATTCATGGAAAAATAAGATGTCCAAAAAACGAAAACTTATTATTGCATTAGTTGCTTTTTCAGGAATTGTTGCAGTTGGACTTGGCATTCATTTTAAACCAACTTCCCCAGAATTAACCAAACTGGGGGATTACTCGGTTACTTCCAAGGGCATGCGTTTTGAGATTGATCTGGCTAGCAACAGCACGACTGGTTATTGTTGGACTGCCAGTGATGTGGATAAGGAAAATTGCACCTTAGATGATATTGTTTATCAAGCTTATCCTAGTAAAGACAATCGAGTCGGGTCTGGTGGCTACAGTCGTGTGACCGGAAAAGTCAAAAAAGCTGGTCAGACGCAATTTCATTTAACCTATTGCCAAGATTGGGAAGGCGGTAAAAAAGAATTGACTTACCGCGTAACTATCAGTAGCTCTAAAACTAAAATTAATAAGATTAAACTGACAAAAGTGTCAGAGTAATATTTGAAAAGAGGAATTATGTCTAAAGATTACGTATCAATTATTGATGTTAAAGATCATGTTGGTGAAGAAGTCACAATTGGGGCTTGGGTAGCTAACAAATCAGGAAAAGGAAAAATTGCTTTCTTACAACTTCGTGATGGGACAGCATTCTTCCAAGCAGTTGCTTTCAAACCAAACTTTATCGAAAAATACGGTGAAGAAGAAGGAACTGAAAAATTCAATACAATTAAACACCTTAGCCAAGAAACTTCTATCCTTATCACTGGTATCGTTAAAGAAGATTCACGTTCAAAATTTGGTTACGAACTTGATGTGACTGACCTTAAAATCGTTGGTCATTCAGAAGATTACCCAATCACTCCAAAAGAACACGGTACTGATTTCTTGATGGATCACCGTCACTTGTGGTTGCGTTCACGTAAACAAATGGCTATCATGCAAATCCGTAACGCTATCATCTACGCTACATATGATTTCTTTGATAAAAATGGTTTCATCAAATTTGATAGCCCAATCTTGTCAGGAAACGCTGCTGAAGATTCAACAGAATTGTTTGAAACTGACTACTTTGGTACACCTGCTTACTTGAGCCAATCAGGTCAATTGTACCTTGAAGCTGGTGCTATGGCACTTGGTCGTGTCTTTGACTTTGGTCCTGTATTCCGTGCTGAAAAATCAAAAACTCGTCGTCACTTGACTGAGTTCTGGATGATGGATGCTGAATATTCATTCCTATCACACGAAGAATCTCTTGATCTTCAAGAAGCTTATGTTAAAGCACTTATCCAAGGTGTTCTTGACCGTGCTCCACAAGCTCTTGAAATCTTGGAACGTGATGTTGATTTGCTTAAAAAATACATTGCAGAACCATTCAAACGTGTTTCTTACGATGATGCTATCGATCTTCTTCAAGAACACGAAAACGATGAAGATGCTGATTATGAACACCTAGAACACGGAGATGACTTTGGTTCACCACACGAAACTTGGATTTCAAACTACTTTGGTGTGCCAACATTTGTTATCAACTACCCAGCAAGCTTCAAAGCCTTCTATATGAAACCAGTTCCTGGTAACCCAGAACGCGTCTTGTGTGCTGACCTTCTTGCACCAGAAGGATACGGAGAAATCATCGGTGGTTCAGTTCGTGAAGATGACTACGATACACTTGTTGCTAAAATGGATGCTCTTGGTATGGATAAATCAGAATATGAATTCTACCTTGACCTTCGTAAATACGGTTCAGTGCCACACGCTGGATTCGGTATTGGTATCGAACGTATGGTAACATTCGTAGCTGGAACTAAACACATTCGTGAAGCTATTCCATTCCCACGTATGCTACACCGCATTAAACCTTAGAAAGCTAGTCAGTTAGTCAGTCCTTTAGCTAAGTTCCAATAGGGCTTAGCGTGTCAAATCAGCGGAGCGAAGTGAGGCGAGATTTGACTAAGGAGTGGTATTAAACCTTAATAAATATTATTAAAGCCTGAACTTTTGTGTTCAGGCTTTTTAAGTTTATTTAAGAAATGTTTGCTAAAATCTCTCATGAGAGGTGATTAACATGATAACTTATATCGCGAAAATTACCTTTTTTGATAAGACATTTTGTATTGCACTAGACCTAAAAAGGGTGTCTCACCCGCTTCTAGAACAGATTAAACGACAAGTAGGTTTAGTTGAGCATGATTTACAAATCTGGCAAGAAACTCTTTCAGATAGCTTTAAAAGCTTAGCAAGAGATACTTTCTTTAGTAAAACGTTTTTTATCAGAGCTTTGCAGGAACACTTTTCAGATTTAGGGAAGCATGAGGCAATTGCTTCGATTACTTGCCAGACCTTGACATAAGTTAAAATCCCAGCCTAATTGGTTGGGATTTTTGTTTTAGTTTTTAGCAGTCATAAGGTTTGGCGCAAAAGTTTTGAGTGATTTGATGATAGCAAGCACCAAAGCAAGGCTAATAAGACGGTCAGCGTAATCAGTAATGGCTTGAACCAAGACTAAGCTCGCTGTCATGTCAATGCCTAAGCCGTGAAGAATTTGTGCCAAGATACCAGAACCACTTGAAGTGATACCATGGAAAAGAATGACTGTGATACTTGATGAAACAACTGTTCCAGGAAGTGAGACAAGTAAGCTTTTCCAGACTAAGTCTTTTGATTTGCTTGTTTCTTTAACTAAGAAACCTGTAATAAAAGCAGCTACGATAGCTACAGGTGCAAAGTAAATAGCAAAGATATCAGTCGTCATCCAGCTGATTAATGCGCTGACAATAGCAGCACCAGCACCAAGCCATGGTCCAAAGACCACAGCGACTAACAATGTTCCAATCATATCAAGGTAAATTGGCAGACGTAAGAATAAAGCGATATTTGCGCCAATATAGTTAATTGCAATGGCAATTGCCATAAAAGAAATGATACGAATTGATGAATTTTTCATAATTTAACTTTCTAACTTTAGATTTTTGAGATCATCTTGAATGATGTCTTTTTGTGCATCTAAAAGTACGGTTAGAAAATCTTCCCAGAATAGGCTTGGGTTAACCTGAGTCAAAATAGTACTGTTCTTAGGTTTGTGGTAAAAATCGTATTGATCGACGACAGTTTGCCCAATAGCGATGCCGTCAGTAACAACATCAGTGTAAGCGTCAAATCCTGAGCAGACCTCGCTGTTGACAAAATATGCCAATGCAAGAGGGTCATTAATCACACAGCCAATGATATGTTCGTATTGCCAGTGGAAATCAAAATAAAAACGGGTAATTTTGGTGATGAATGCTGTCATTTCAGCGTTTATACGACTCATATATTCTAAATGGTTTGGTGTTAAGACAATATGGCGAGTGACATCGAGTCCAACCATTTCGACTTTGCGACCTAAACGTTCAAAAGTGATTTGTGCCGCATGAGGGTCACACCAGTAGTTGTATTCAGCAACAGGTGAACAATTGCCGTGTGATTTGAAATTTCCTCCCATGCTGACAAAACGGTGACAGTTTTCGCCGAGCTTAGGATTTAGTTCAAGAGCTTTTGCGATATTGGTTAACGGACCTAGGGCAATGATAGAAGTATCTGTAGGGGTTTTAAAGTAATCGGCTAAAAATTGCTCTGCTGACTTATCTTGAATATGAGGAGTGTGTTTGAGTTGGAAATTATTTTCGCCAAGCCCGTCCATACCATGAGTATCTTGGGCAGAAACGTAATCTCGTATTAGCGGTGTACTAGCTCCTTGGTAGACAGGAACATCTAGTCGATCAAGCAGCTCTAGGCTTGTAAAAGTATTTTTTACTCCGAGATCTGTTGGACAATTTCCAGCGACGATGGTGATTGCAACGACTTCTAAATTTGGATGTTTAAGGGCATAAAGTAGTGCAAGTGTATCGTCGATACCAGGATCACAATCGATAATAATTTTTTGCTTAGTCATCCTTTCCTCCTTTCTTAAAAATAATTATAGAAAATAAAAAATGACCTTGTTTTCTAAAAAACAAAGCCACTCAAAAAAGACGCTCAACAAAGAGCAGGTCTCAATTTGTAGATAGCTAGTTTTTTATTCTGGGAGTTTTCGAACCAGTCCAAAAGTAGTACTTTTGATTATGCACGCCTTCTATTATATAAACAAATCGCCTTTTTGTAAATATTTGAAAATAAATGCATTTTTATTTATTAATATGTTTCAATTTTCAGAATATTTTGTTATAATAATCCTAATCTATTTGAGAGAAGGTGAAAATTTATGGCGAAAACAATTCACACGGACAAAGCGCCAGCAGCAATTGGTCCTTACGTTCAAGGAAAAGTTGTTGGTAACTTCCTTTTTGCTTCAGGTCAAGTTCCTTTGTCACCTGAAACTGGTGAAGTTATTGGGACAAGCATTCAAGAACAAACCAAACAAGTCCTTAAAAATATTTCTGCGATTTTAGCAGAAGCAGGTACTGATTTTGACCATGTGGTTAAAACGACATGTTTCTTAAGCGACATGGATGACTTTGTTCCATTTAATGAAGTTTATGCTACGGCTTTTAAAGCTGATTTCCCAGCGCGCTCTGCTGTTGAAGTTGCTCGTTTGCCAAAAGACGTCAAGGTAGAAATTGAAGTCATCGCTTATCTCGACTAGATGTTCTCTTAATATTATTTGACACGAAAAAAGTTCGCTACTCTCTCGGCGAACTTTTTTCTATTGTGTTAAATTGATTAATTTGCTTTTTGCATTTTTTTGGCGGTTGTCATCATCAAACGAATACGGTTCAATTGGTTAACTTCTGATGAACCTGGGTCGTAATCGATTGGTGAGATATTGGCACCTTTGAATTGTCGGCGGAGTTCTTTTAACATCCCTTTTCCGACGATGTGGTTTGGAAGGCAACCAAATGGTTGAAGACAAACGATATTTTTAACACCGTTATTTAGTAATTCAATCATTTCACCAGTCAAGAACCAACCTTCACCAGTGTGGTTACCGATTGAAACGACTTTTTCAGCACCTTTAGCGATGTCATAGATTGACTCGATTCCATCGAAACGCTTAGATTTTTCAAGAGCTTTGTTCATTGGTTTTTCAAGAAGGTTGATGGCATCGATACCAAGTTTTGCTAGGCGTTTTGATTTTTGGCTCATGTTGAGCTCGTCAGCTTTCCAAATTTGGTTGAAGAGTGAGTAGTTCATAAAGCCAATCAAGTCTGGAACAACGGCTTCGCCACCTTCGTTTTCAATGATAGCGACAATGTCGTTGTTGGCTGTTGGAGCGTATTTGACAAGGATTTCTCCGACTACACCAACACGTGGTTTTTGACCGAAGTTGATAGTTTCAAGGTTATCAAAGTCTTTGATAATGCGTTTCATGTTGTGGTTGAATTCGAAGTAAGAGCCTGATTTGACATTCTTACGAGCGACTTCAAGCCATTTCTTGTATAAGGCATTGGCAGAACCAGGAACAGCTTCATAAGGACGAACGCGGTAAAGCACTCGTTCAAAAAGGTCACCATAGAGCACGCTGATAAGCAGACGTTTGACAAATGGTAAGGTTAAGTTCCAACCAGGTGTTTCTTCGGTACCTTGATTTCCCATAGAGACAGAAACCACAGGAATTTGAGGATAGCCAGCATCTTTTAAGGCTTTTCGCAAGAGCGGAATGTAGTTGGTTGCACGGCAACCTCCACCAGTTTGAGTCATCATGACGCTGGTATTGTTGAGGTCGTATTTACCACTTTGAAGTGCTTCAAGTAATTGTCCGATAGTGATGATAGCAGGGTAGCAAGCATCGTTATGGACAAATTTTAGACCGACATCAACAGCCTTTCTGTCCATAGCTGGGAGAATCACAACGTTGTAGCCAGCTTGTTTGAAGGCTTCTTCAATCAAACCATTTTGGTGAATTGGTGAAAGCATTGGCATGAGAAGGGTGTGTTTCTTCTTCATATCTTTTGTAAAGATAGGTTCTTTACTTTCTTCAACAGCTTGGCTGGTAAATTGTGGAGCTTGGTTGAAAATGTGACTGAGATTAGCTTTTTTAGCTTTCTTGTCACGTTCTTCAACAGCAGCTTTAAGAGAACGAAGACGAATGCGGATGGCACCGAGGTTGCTTCCTTCATCGATTTTTAGCACAGTGTAAAGTTTGTTGTGAGCTCGCATGATTTCCTCGACTTGGTCAGTTGTGACAGCATCAAGTCCGCAACCAAAGCTGTTTAATTGGACTAATTCAAGGTTAGGATTTTTAGAAACGACTTTAGCAGCAGCATAAAGTCGTGAGTGATAAACCCATTGGTTAACCACGCGCAAACCTGAAACTTCTTCAAGTCCAGCTACCATATCTTCTGTTAAAACGTGGAAACCTTCTTGGGTGATGATGTTAGCAATCCCGTGGTTGATTTCAGGGTCAAGGTGATATGGACGACCAGAAAGCACAATCGCTTTTTCATTGTTGAGGGCTAGCTTGCTAAGGAGCTCATCTGCCTTGTCTTGCAAATCTTTCTTGAAGTCAGCTAAGACTTGGTAACCATGTTCAACGGCTTCGCGAATATCAGCCTCTGTAATGTCATCATAATCAGCAAAGCTTTTGACAAGTGATTTGACAACAGATTCATGGTCGGCCAAGTTAACAAATGGATGGAAGTATTTGACCTCACCATTGCGGATAGGGTCCATGTTTTTTTCGATGACTTCTGGATAACTTTGGACGATTGGGCAGTTGTAGTGGTTAGGTGCTTTGCTATTTTCAATTTGTTCGTAAATGACACTAGGGTAGAAAATGGCGTCCACTTTGCGGTCGATTAAACTTTGAATGTGACCGTGCACCATTTTGGCAGGGTAACAAACCGTATCACTTGGGATGGTTTCGATTCCCTTTTCAAATAAACGTTTGTCTGATTTTGGTGAGATTTGAACACGAAACTTCAAGTCAGTAAGGACCGTGTGCCAAAGTGGGTAATTTTCGTACATGTTGAGCACACGTGGAACTCCAACGACACCGTGGACAGCGTCACGTTTTGAGAGTGCTTTAAATTTAAAGAGTTTTTTATATTTGTAATCAACCAGATTTTCTTTTTGGTTGCTGCGGTCGAATTTGATTTTAGTTACTTTTTCAGCACCGCGTTCGCAGCGGTTACCAGTAACGAATTTTGAGCCGTCGTTGAAGATGGTAACAGTCAGTGCACAGTTGTTTTCACACATGCCGCAACGAGTGAATTCTTTTTGAGTAGTAAATTGATCGAGTTCTTCAAGCCCCATCAAACTTGACTTAGTGCGATTGGCTGTAAGTGATGTTTCAGTCATGCAATCCCTCCTTTACTGTACCACGCTGACTTCAAGAGTAGCTTCTTGGTTGGCTAGTTCATCTTCGTATTTTTCTTTAGCGATAATAGCGCAGCCATAAGCTCCCATAAGTCCAGCAATGCTTGGTCGAACGACTTCGCGTTCGCTGACGAGTTCAAAGGCACGAAGAACAGCTTCATTGTAGAAAGTTCCACCTTGAACGACGATTTTCTCACCCAAATCTTCGGGACGTTTTAATTTGATAACTTTGTAAAGGGCGTTTTTGATGACAGAGTATGAAAGTCCTGCTGAAATATCAGCAACCGTAGCCCCTTCTTTTTGAACTTGTTTTACCTTAGAGTTCATAAAGACTGTGCAGCGTGAGCCGAGGTCAACGGGGTGCTTAGCAAGAAGAGCGACTTTGGCAAAATCTTTGACATCGTATTTAAGAGATTTGGCAAAGGTTTCAATAAATGAGCCGCAACCTGAAGAGCAAGCTTCGTTTAGTTGGATACTCGATAAAGCGCCATCGCGAACACTCATGGCTTTCATATCTTGACCACCAATATCAAGGATAAAATCAACTCCTGGGTTGAAGTAGTTAGCTGCTTTAAAGTGAGCAACGGTTTCAACTTCACCGTAGTCAACGTGAAGAGCAGCTTTAATCAAATTTTCACCATATCCAGTCACGCAAGAACGAGCAATGAAAGCATCTTCTGGCAATTGGTGGTAAAGTTCTTTTAGGATGGCAATGACATTTTCAAGAGGTTGCCCTTGGTTATTGCCGTAGTGTTGGAATAAAATAGCTCCTTTAGGATCTGTGAGGACAACTTTTGAAGTGGTTGATCCTGCATCGATACCAAGGAAAAGAGGCCCAGAAGCAGTGGTAATGTCTTTGTATTCAACGCTAGCTTCATCGTGACGGGCGCGCCAAGCATCCAGTTCAGCTTGATCTTTGAAAAGAACATCAAGAGTATTTTTAGGAACTAGGGATTTTGAAGTATTATTTTCTAAATTATGAATGATTCCAGATAAGTTGATTTGGGTTTGGTTCTCATCAAGAGCAGCTCCCATGGCAACGAAAAGTTGCGGATTTTCAGGGAAAATCACATGTTCTGGTTTGATATCAAGGGTTTCGATGAAACGCTTACGAAGTTCACTCATAAAAAAGAGCGGTCCACCAAGAAAGGCGATGTTTCCAGTGATTTTACGCCCAGAAGCTAATCCAGCAATGGTTTGATTGACAACAGCTTGGAAAATCGAAGCTGCAATGTCTTCTTTTCTGGCCCCTTCATTAATTAAGGGTTGGACGTCAGTTTTAGCAAATACCCCACAACGACTGGCAATTGGGTAAATGGTTTCGTAACCTTTGGCAAGTTCATTGACCCCGTTGGCATCTGTTTTTAAAAGTCCAGCCATTTGGTCGATGAAAGCTCCTGTACCGCCGGCACATGTTCCGTTCATGCGTTGTTCAAGAGTATCACCAAAGAAGGTCATTTTGGCATCTTCACCACCAAGTTCGATTACCACATCAGTTTGTGGAATGAATTTTTCAACGGTAGTAGTCGCAGCAATAACTTCTTGGACGAAAGGAATTTCAGCCACATCAGCTAAGCCCATACCCCCAGAACCAGTAATGGCAATACTGACAGTTTGGTCGCCAATTTCAGAAATAGCTTCATTTAAAACCTTGATAGTTGCTGTTTTGACGTCTGAAAAGTGACGCTCATAACGTGAAAATAGTAACTGATAATTATCGTCGAAAATGACAACTTTAACAGTGGTCGATCCGACATCTATACCTGCTTTATACATTAATAAAAAACCTAAAAGTGTTAGAAGGTAGTAGATAAATATCATTCCTAAAAATGACTCATTATCTAGCAACGAATAATGTAGTTACGTCGACAGTTCTTTAACACTATTTCAATCCTTTCTTACTTATCTCACACGCTGTTAATGTCACAACAGAATGTTGCTTATTCAACAGAGTGTTTGTTATAATAGTATTATAAAACACTCATTGTCAATTGCAATCGCTAATTTTTTAACTTGTGTTGTTTAAGCAACACATTCCCGACAATCTGTTGTTTATCTCGGAGGAATAGCTCATGAAACTTACTGATATTCGTTATTTGAGAACAGAAAAATTGATTTTTGATGCCTTTGCCAAACTTCTCAGCGAGAAACCTTATGAGAAAATTACAGTGCAAGATATTGCTGATGAGGCCATGATTAATCGTGCCACTTTTTATGCGCACTATGCTGATAAAGATGACCTTCAAAAAGGTATTCAACAACAAGTTCTAGAGCAAATGTCTGACATGATTGATGCAGCACAGATTACAAACGGTGAACGTGTAAAAGTTAAGCGAGCTGAGAAACTTTTAACGGAGTTTTATCATGGATTGGAAAAAAATGCTGCGATTGCTAAAATTGTTCTAAAAAGCATCTCTCAGGAAGTTATGCAAGAAGAATTTGGAAGTTTGGTACATGAAAAATACGACCATTTGCTTGCAAAACTAAATGTCACTGAATCTGGCGAGCAAGTGCCAACAGAATTTATCGTGGCCTATCTGACCAGTATTTTTTCAGGGACTTTACTTTGGTGGATTAAGTCAAATTTTTCAATGCCTGCAAAAGAACTAGCCCGCTTGGTTTTGACCTTGGTTAGTAACGGACACCTTACCGTTATGGGTGTCATCATCGACCGAGAAGATTAGCAGAAAAGAGCTGAGAAGTCAGCTTTTTTGTTTTATTTCTGGTATAATGGAACAGACAGAAAGAAGGATCTTATGAGTCAAAAACAGCTAATGCAAGATAGCATTGATCATCGCGATTATCCAATTGAAGAGGGAGTTATCATCGATTCTCTGGATATTAGATTACAAGAGATTATCAAAAAGCAGCATCCTGATATTGCTAGTGGTGCCTTTATTAGCCATAAGAATCTGACTTATTACCGTCTTCTTTTTTTAGAGGAGATTATCGATAAAGCTAATCGTAAAAATGACTACGTCCGTGAAGCTGTCTACGACGCGACTAAGCACCAAGGTTATACAGCTTTAGATGTCCAAGACCAATTGGACAGAAAGATCACATTTGGACAAAAAATTGCGGATGATGTGGCTCGTTTTGGTGGATCTTGGACCTTTATTATTACCTTCATCTGCTTTATGGGAGCTTGGATGGCTTTGAATGTTTTGAAGCCTTTTGGCATTGTATTTGATAAATATCCATTTATTTTGTTAAATCTCGCCTTGTCAACGCTAGCAGCGATTCAAGCCCCTTTGATTATGATGAGCCAGAATCGTGCTTCTGACTATGATCGCCTGCAAGCTAAGAATGATTACAATGTTAACAAGGTATCAGAAGAAGGCATTCGATTGTTACATACAAAATTGGATCACTTAGTTCAGCAAGATCAGTCGGATTTACTAGAAATTCAGAAATTACAAACGGAAATGTTAGCTTCTTTGACAAAACAACTAGTGAGTATGCAGGAAGAACAGGCACGTTTAGTGGGGCAAATTGAAAAAATGAGAAGGAGCGAAGAAAATGTCTGATAAAGAGATTAACTTAGTTATTGTAACTGGGATGAGCGGTGCTGGTAAGACAGTTGCCATTCAATCCTTTGAAGATTTAGGGTATTTTACCATCGATAACATGCCACCGACTTTGGTGCCAAAATTTATTGAATTAGTTGAAAAAACAAGTGACAATAATCGTGTTGCTCTTGTGGTGGACATGCGTAGTCGTCTTTTCTTCAACGAAATTACTTCTGTTCTAGATAAAATTGATTCAAATCCAAAAATTGACTTCAAGATTCTTTTCTTGGATGCAACAGATGGCGAACTGGTAGCTCGTTATAAAGAAACACGTCGCAGTCACCCATTGGCAGCTGATGGACGTATTTTAGATGGAATCAAGTTAGAACGTGAGTTGCTTGCACCTTTGAAAAACTTGAGCCAAAATGTGGTTGATACAACAGAATTAACCCCTCGTCAATTGCGTAAGACAATTTCTGAACAATTTTCAAGTGATGAAAATCAAGCTTCATTTCGTATTGAAGTCATGAGTTTTGGTTTCAAATATGGCTTGCCACTCGATGCAGACTTGGTATTTGACGTACGTTTCTTGCCAAATCCATACTACAAACCAGAGCTTCGCAATCAAACAGGTCTTGAAAAAGATGTTTATGATTATGTCATGAATCATGAGGAATCAGAAGATTTCTACCAACATTTGATTGGTCTCATTAAACCTATTTTGCCAGGATACAAAAAAGAAGGAAAATCTGTATTGACCATTGCTATTGGGTGTACAGGTGGTCAACACCGAAGTGTTGCCTTTGCTCATCGCTTAGCTGAAGAGTTAAAAGCGGATTGGGTGGTTAATGAAACCCACCGCGATAAAAATCGTCGCAAGGAGACAGTGAACCGTTCATGAGAAAACCTAAAATTACCGTTATCGGTGGAGGAACAGGGATTCCCGTTATTTTAAATAGTTTAAGGCACGAAGAGGTCGATATTACAGCCATCGTAACGGTCGCTGATGATGGCGGTAGTTCTGGAGCTTTGCGTTCGGTCATGCAATTGACACCACCAGGAGACCTTAGGAATGTCCTCGTGGCTATGAGTGATATGCCTAAGTTTTACGAAAAAGTCTTTCAATATCGCTTTGCTGAAGGAGATGGTCCGCTTGCTGGCCACCCTCTTGGAAACCTTATTATTTCAGGAATCGCTGAAATGGAAGGCTCTACTTACAGCGCTATGCAGATTTTGACAAAATTTTTTCACGTTACTGGGAAAATTTACCCAGCAAGTGAAAATCCATTAACCTTGCATGCTGTTTTTAAAGATGGTTATGAAGTCGCTGGTGAGAGTCATATCGCTGGTTATCAAGGAATGATTGACCATGTTTATGTGACCAATACTTACAATGACGATGAACCAACTGCCAGTCGCAAAGTAGTTGATGCAATCATGGATAGTGACATGATTGTTCTTGGACCTGGTTCTTTATTTACATCAATTTTGCCAAACTTGGTTATTCCTGAAATCAAGCAGGCACTTATTGATACCAAAGCTGAGGTTGCTTATGTTTGTAACATCATGACGCAATATGGTGAAACCGAACATTTCACTGATGCTGACCACGTCGAAGTGCTCAATCGTCATCTTGGTAAAGATGTTATTGATACGGTTCTCGTCAATATTGAAAAAGTGCCGCAAGATTACATGGACCACAATAAATTTGATGAGTATTTGGTTCAAGTTGAGCATGATTTTGCAGGACTTCGTAAGCAAGTCAAACGAGTGATTTCATCTGATTTTCTTCGTTTGGAAAATGGCGGAGCTTTTCACAATGGCGACTATGTCGTTGAAGAATTAATGAACCTTGTGAGGATGAAGAAGCGATGAGTTTTACAGTAAAAGTTAAAGAAGAATTGTTGAATTTGTCGCGATTTGATAAGAGTGAACTATCAGCTATTATCAAAATGTCAGGAAGCCTTGGTTTAACAGGTGCTGGACTGACCTTATCAATCACAACAGAAAATGCCAAGGTAGCCCGTCATATCTATGAACTGATTGAAACGATTTACCACGTCCAGCCTGAAATCAAGTATCATCAAAAGACTAATTTACGAAAAAATCGTGTCTACAATGTTTTTGTGGCGACAAATGTCAGAGAGATTTTAACAGATTTGCAGCTGGCTGATTCTTTCTTTGGGATTGAAATGGGAATTACCCCAAGTATCCTAGAAGATGATGATAAGGGACGAGCTTATCTGCGTGGTGCTTTCTTGGCGACTGGAACCATTCGTGATCCAGAATCAGGAAAATATCAACTGGAAATCTTTTCAGTTTACCAAGATCACGCTGAAGATTTGGCAAACTTGATGCGAAAATTTATCCTTGATGCCAAGGTTATTGAACATAAAAATGGAGCAGTGACCTATTTGCAAAAGGCTGAAGATATCATGGATTTCTTGATTGTCATCGGAGCGATGGAATGTAAAGAAAGCTTTGAAGAAGTTAAGATTATGCGTGAGACGCGCAATGACGTCAACCGTGCCAATAATGCGGAAACAGCTAACATTGCAAAAACCGTGACAGCCAGCATGAAGACTATCAATAATATCATTAAAATTATGGATACCGTTGGACTTGAGACCTTACCAATTGAATTGCAACAAGTGGCTAAGATTCGTGTAGAAAATCCTGATTACTCGATTCAGCAAATCGCAGACCACTTGGAAGGAACCTTGACCAAGAGCGGTGTTAATCATCGATTGCGTAAAATCAATAAAATTGCAAATGAATTATAAGAAAGAGGAGAGTTTACTATGAGTTGTACTACAATTCTTGTCGGTAAAAAAGCGTCATATGATGGTTCAACCATCATTGCTCGAACTGAAGATTCACAAAGTGGTGATTTCACACCGAAACAATTTATCGTGGTTAACCCAGAAGACCAACCACGTCATTACAAATCAGTTCTGTCTTCATTTGAGATTGACCTGCCAGACAACCCAATGCGTTACACATCAGTGCCAGATGCTTTGCGTAAAGATGGTATCTGGGGAGAAGCTGGTATCAACGAAGCAAATGTTGCCATGAGTGAGACAGAAACCATCACGACAAATGCGCGTGTCTTGGGTGCTGACCCGCTTGTTGAATCTGGTATTGGTGAAGAAGATATGCTAACATTGGTGCTTCCATATGTCCGCACAGCGCGTGAAGGGGTAGAACGCCTCGGTGCGATCTTAGAAGAATACGGAACATACGAATCAAATGGTGTGGCTATTTCAGACGTTGATGAAATTTGGTGGTTAGAAACTGTCGGTGGACACCACTGGATTGCTCGTCGTGTGCCAGATGATTGTTATGTCACAAATCCAAACCAACTTGGTATTGACCATTTTGAATTTAACAATCCTGATGATTACATGTACTCAAGTGACTTGCGTGAATTCATCGAAGATAATAACTTGGATTTGACATACTCAAATGAACACTTCAATCCACGCTATGCTTTTGGTAGCCAACGTGATAAGGACCGCCACTACAACACACCACGTGCTTGGGCAATGCAACGTTTCTTGAATCCAGAAATCGAGCAAGATCCACGTAGTTTCTTTATTCCTTGGGCTCAAAAACCTTATCGTAAAGTCACTATCGAAGATGTCAAATACGTCTTGAGCAACCACTATCAAGACACTGAATTTGACCCATATGGTCCAGAAGGAAATGCTGTGACACAACGTACATTCCGTACAATTGGTATCAACCGCACAAGTCAAACAGCTATTCTTCAATTACGACCTGACCAACCACACGATACAACAGGTATCCAATGGTTGGCATACGGTTCAATGCCATTTGGAACAATGGTGCCATTCTTTACTCAAATTTCAACTACACCAGCTTATTTTGCAAATACTGGCGAAAATGCCTCAACAGATTCATTCTACTGGGTAAATCGTTTGATTGCGGCGATTGCTGACCCACACTTCCACCAACACGAAGGTGATATTGAAGCTTACGTGGAAAAAACAATGGCAGCAGGACATGCGCGTATCAAACGTGTTGACGAAGCTTTAGCTAATGGCGAAAGCGTTGATTTTGATGCTGAAAACCAAGCTATGAGTGATTACATCCAAGAAGAAACACAAAAACTATTGAATAAAATCCTCTTTGATGCAAGTAACCTCATGACAAACCGCTTCTCAGTAAGCGACTAATAATGAATCCTCTGAATATTTTTCAGAGGATTTTTTGTATGAAAGCGAAAAAATTTACAAAAAAAGCTTGCAAAAAGTTGAAAGTTTGGATATACTTTACTGGTAAACTATTAACTAGTTAAGAAAAGGAGCCATCATGAAGAAGAAATTTCTTTTGTTGATAAATGTACTTGCACTTTTGCTTGCTTGGCAAGTTAGCCACATTAAGCATGTTGCAGCAGATGACAAGATTAAAGTGGTAACAACTTTTTATCCTGTCTACGAATTTACCAAGGCTGTTTCTGGTGATACAGCTGATGTATCAATGCTGATTAAAGCAGGGACTGAACCACATGATTTTGAACCATCTACTAAAAATGTAGCTACGATTTCAGATGCTGATATGTTTGTCTACATGGATGATAGCATGGAAACATGGGTTAAGAAAGTCAAAAAATCAATTGATTCTGATAACCTAACTATCGTTCGAGCAAGTGGAGATATGCTTCTCATGGCTGGTACAGCTGAAGAAGAAGGCGAAGACCATGACGAGCATGAAGGACATAGTCATGAATATGACCCACATGTCTGGCTCTCACCAAAACGCGCGGTTACTTTGGTTGAAAATATCCGTGATGCTTTTGTTGCTAAATACCCTGATAAAGCTGATACTTTTAAAGCTAACAGTGCAGCTTACATTAAAAAACTCAATGACTTAGATAAAGCCTACACAGATGGACTTTCAAATGCTAAACAAAAAAGCTTCGTCACTCAGCATGCTGCTTTTGGTTATTTAGCACTTGATTATGGTTTGAATCAAATCTCGATTGCTGGAATTTCACCAGAAGTAGAACCTTCAGCAAAACGTATTGCAAGTCTTACAAAATACGTTAAAAAATACGATATCAAATACATTTACTTTGAAGAGAATGCGTCAAGTAAAGTTGCTGCAACGCTAGCAGATGAAGCTGGTGTAAAAACAAAAGTTTTAAATCCGCTAGAAAGCTTAACTAACAAACAAATCAAAGCTGGCGAAGATTACTTCTCAGTCATGAAAGAAAATCTGAAAGCTTTGAAATTGACAACTGACGTCAAAGGTAAAGAAATCAAAGCTGAAACAGATGACACCAAAACTGTTCAGCACGGCTATTTCAAAGATAAAGACGTTACTGATCGTAAATTAAGTGATTGGACAGGAAAATGGCAATCTGCTTACCCATACCTTCTTGATGGTACACTTGATCCTGTCTGGGATTATAAAGCCAAAGCTTCAAAAGGTGAACAAACTGCTCAAGAAGTAAAAGACTATTACACAAAAGGTTACCAAACGGACGTTGAACAAATCATCATTGATGGTAAGAAAAACAAAGTTACTTTTGTTCAAAATGGTGAAAAACATACCTACACTTACAAATACGTTGGTCACAAAATTTTGAAATACAAGAAAGGTAACCGTGGTGTTCGTTATTTGTTTGAAACAGATGACAAAGATGCTGGCGAATTCAAATACATTCAATTCAGCGACCATAATATCACATCAACAGACGTTGAACACTTCCATCTCTTCTGGGGTAACAGTAGCCAAGATGAAATTCTAAAAGAAATGGAACATTGGCCAACTTACTTCCCAGCTAAAGAATCTGGTCAAGAAATTGCCCAACACCTTGTTGCTCACTAAAATAATGAAAGGTTTGAATCAAATGATTCAAGTCTTTTCTTTTTAAGGAAAGTGGTAAAAAGCTGATTTTTGAGAGCAGGAACTCGCGTTGCCAGCTTATGAAAACTTTGCTATAATGGGTTAAGATAGCACTTACATTTTAGGAGGCCACGTGAAAGACAAGCAAGTGACAAAATTCTTTTTAGCTTGTTCGACCTTAGTTACTTGTATAACATTGGGAATTAACCTCACTTTCAGACATGCAGCTCACGCTGTTATTGCTGAATCAGGACAAGTTTCCCCAACAGCGACAGCTGATTTTATTACAAGTATTGGCGAAACAGCTCGACAAATTGGTCAAGAAAGAAATCTTTATGCTTCAGTGATGATTGCTCAAGCTGTTTTAGAATCAAGTAGTGGCCAATCAGCACTTAGCCAAGAACCTTATTATAATTTCTTTGGGGTAAAAGGGGCTTATAATGGTAATTCAGTCGTCATGCAGACTTGGGAAGATGATGGCAGTGGAAACACTTATGAGATTGATCAAGCCTTTCGCTCATACAACAGCTTAGCAGATTCGCTCAATGACTATGCTAATTTATTAAGTTGGAATCTTTATGCGGATACTTGGAAGTCAAATACCTCTTCCTATCAAGATGCCACAGCAGCTCTGACTGGTCGTTATGCCACAGATACTGCTTACGCTGATAAGTTAAATGCCTTAATTGAGCAATACGGCTTAACAAGCTACGATGAGCCGTTGGTAACCGATGAAGCTCAAGAAACTACCGAACAAGATAACCAAACTCAACAAACCAATCAAGCTACTGAAACCGTTAATCCGAACCACGTTTGGAACAAATATCGTGGTTCATACACTAGTTCAGATATTCTAGCAGAAGACGAAGCTTGGTTAGCTTATATTAGATAAAAAGAGCGTAAGCTCTTTTTTTGTTACCCTATTTACGGAAAAACAAAAAAGCCATTTCGATTGCTCGAAATGACTTCTTGTAATAAATACAATTTCTTATTTTGTGAAACCGTATTTTTTGTTGAAGCGATCCACACGACCATCTGCTTGAGTGAATTTTTGGCGACCAGTGTAGAATGGGTGAGAATCTGATGAGATTTCCACACGTACAAGTGGGTAAGTAGCGCCTTCAAATTCTACAGTTTCGTCAGAAGCTTTTGTAGAACCGCTAAGGAATTTGTAACCAGTAGTTGTGTCCATGAATACTACTGGACGGTATTCTGGGTGGATATTTTGTTTCATTGTTAAAAGATTTCCTTTCTGCCATGGTGATTTTTTACGCACCATAGTTATTTTGACTTTTATAGTTTATCAAATAATGCGATATTTGACAAGACTTTTGTGCAAATTAATTGAATTGAAATATAATTGTTAAAAATCGCTCTACAGCAGGCTTGAGCTTAGTTTTTTGAGGCTAGTAAATCTTTGATTTCTTGATAAATTTGCTCGTTTTCCTCAAGGCTGTAAGAATTGGCTCCGCTGGCAAGTGGGTGCCCTCCTCCGTCGTGACGTTTAGCAATCTCGTTGATGACCTGTGTTTTACTACGCAAGCGAACACGGTAGTTACCGTCAGCTTGTTCAACGAAAATTGCCCAAGATTGAACACAATCAATACGACCTGGAGCTCCAACAATAGCAGAAGTTTCAGCTTCAGTGACATTGTATTTTTTCATAGTTTCTTGTGTTAACACCACACGCGCAGCCCCATTATCATCAACTTCTAAGTTATCATAGACAAAGCCTTGAAGTTTGGCAATTTTAAATGAAATAGAATCCATTTGGCGAGCTAGACTTGAAAAATCAAAGTCATATTCGCGAAGTTTACTTGCAATCATG
Source organism: Streptococcus sp. KCJ4932 (assembly GCF_004352745.1). NCBI lineage: Bacteria > Bacillati > Bacillota > Bacilli > Lactobacillales > Streptococcaceae > Streptococcus > Streptococcus sp. KCJ4932. The sequence continues at coordinate 52,438 of NZ_SJWW01000006.1, forward strand.
AATGTTTTGCTGCTTGTAGATGGGTATAAGAAACGTCCTGTGTCTCCGACAATACCAGAGTATAGAAGACGTGCAGCTTCGCTAGAAACTTTTAGACCGGTTGAAAAGGCGAAGTCTGAGATGATTTCACTGGCACTTGATGCTTTAGTATCCACATAGAGCAAGTCACCATAAACATCGTCGTTGGGGTGGTGGTCAATCTTGATGAGGCAATCGCCGTTTGTGTAGCGGTCATCATCGATACGAGGGGTGTTGGCTGTATCTGTGACGATAACCAAAGCACCATCGTAATCGCTGTCTGTAACCTCGTCCATGCTAGTCACCCAAGCAAGTGTTGGCTCATTAAAACCTGTTGCTAAAACTGTTTTATTTGGGAAATTATGCTTAATTAATTCACGAAAACCTGCTTGACTACCAAGAGCATCTGGGTCAGGTCTTTGGTGACGGTGAATGATAATAGTATCGTAAGCTTTAATTTTTTCTAAAATTTCTTCAAATGTATTCATATCTAAATTCCTTTGTAAGCTAGAGATTTACCCTATTATAGCATGAAATGACCGCGAGGTGGTAATGAGGATTTTTGAAATAAATCAAAGGTTTTATTTTTAATTTTTAGAAGCAAAGTGCTAGAATAATATATGTAAACGTTTTCTAAAAAACAAAAAATCATAAGGAGGTTATGCTCATGTCAGTATTTTATGTTCCATCTCAAAACCTTATTGGTCGCGGAGTGGTTAAAGAAATTGGTGGTTACATCAAGAGATATGGTTATAAGAAAGCTCTTTTGGTAACTGACCATTTTATTGCTAAGAGTGATATTTTGCCTAAAGTAACGGCACCGCTTGATGCTGAAAACATTGACTATGTTGTCTATAGTGATGTTGACCCGAACCCAACCGTTAAAAACGTTGAAGAAGGATTAGCAGCCCTAAAAGAAAATGGTTGTGATTTCATCATTTCTCTTGGAGGAGGTTCCCCTCAAGATGCTGCCAGCAGTATGTCCATCCTAGCTACTAATGGGGGTCGTCCTCAGGATTACGAAGGCGTTCATAAATCAGAAAAACAAGGTTTGCCAGTCATTGCTATTAATACAACGGCAGGAACATCAGCTGAAATTACGATTAATTACGTTATCACTGATGAAGAACGTAAAGTCAAAATGGTTATGGTTGATAAAAATAGCTTGGCTTTGATGTCAGTCAACGACCCAGAATTAATGGTTTCAATGCCTAAGTCATTAACAGCAGCAACTGGTATGGATGCATTGACTCACGCTATCGAAGCATTGGTAACACCAGGTGCTTATGCTGCAACGAAAAAACTTTCAGTTGGTGCGATTGAGTTAATCAAAGAATATTTGCCACGTGCAGTTGCTGATGGTCATGACCTGGAAGCGCGTGAAGCCATGGTTAATGCTATTTTCTTAGGTGGTATGGCATTTAATAATGCAGGACTTGGTTACGTGCATGCGATGGCTCACCAACTTGGTGCTGTTTATCATTTACCACATGGTGTTTGTTGTGCGATGATTTTACCAATTGTAGAACGCGAAAATGCCAAACATGTTCCAGCAGCTTTCCGTGATGTGGCTAAAGGACTAGGGCTTCATACCGAAGATAAAAGCGACCAAGAATGTGCCGATTACGCTATTGCAGAAATTGAAAAATTGTCAGCAACCGTTGGTATTCCTAAGAAATTGACAGAACTTGATATCAAGGAAGAAGAATTCGACTTCGAATTTCTTTCTAAAAACGCTTTGCTTGATGCTTGCGCACCAGGCAATCCATTTATGCCAACATTGGAAGAAACAATCGCTCTTTACAAACAGCTATTTTAAGCTAAAACTTGGATAAGTTGCAGGAAAAATCCTGTGACTTATTTTTTTAAGAAAAATTTCTTTGCAAAGTAAAAAGAATATGTTAAGATAGTAGCTAAAAAAATTTAATTAGGGAGGCTAACTTGGATACAACAACATTAAAAGAATTGGCAAAAACAGAACTTCATTGTCACTTGGATGGTTCCATCTCATTGGAGACAATTCGTCAATTAGCAGATATGGCAGGTATTGCTGTTCCAGCAGCAGATGAAGATTTGAAAGACTTAGTTACCGCACCTGCTGAGGCAGAATCTTTGATGGATTATTTAAAAGCATTTGATTTTGTCCGTCCGCTTTTGCAGACGAAAGAAGCTCTTCATTTGGCTGCTTATGATGTTGCTAGACAAGCTGCGCAGGAAAATGTGATTTATACTGAAATTCGCTTTGCGCCTGAATTTTCAATGGACCAAGGCTTATCAGCTTCTGAAACCGTTGAAGCTGTACTTTCAGGTCTTAAAAAGGCAGAAGAAGATTTTGGCATTGTGGCTAAGGTTCTTGTCTGTGGCATGAAACAATCGCCTGCACATGTGACACGTGATATTTTTGACCATGTTATCCAGTTAGCTGACAAAGGATTAGCTGGTTTTGATTTTGCAGGAAATGAACTAGATTTTCCACCTGCAGAATTAGAGGCCATTATCAAGCACACTCAGGAGTTAGGACTTCCTTTGACATTTCACGCTGGTGAGTGTGGTTGCGCTCACTATATTGCAGATGCTATCGCCCTTGATATCAAGCGCCTTGGTCATACCACAGCTATTTATGACCAACCTGAATTGATTCAAGAATTTGTCAAAAAAGGTGTGACAGCTGAGTTATGCTTGACAAGTAATCTCCAAACCAAAGCTGCGAAATCTTTGGAAGAATTTTCTTTTCTTGCCTTGAAAAATGCTGGTGCTAAGATTACCATTAACACTGATAACCGTACGGTTTCTGATACTAACTTAACAAGAGAATACGCACTCTTTGTCAAACACTTTGGTGTTGGCATCGATGATTTCCTAACATTTAATAAAAATGCTATCCAAGCATCCTTTACAACAGAAGCCCAAAAAGCTGATTTATTATCGAAAATTGACAATTTATATAAAACATTTCTGTAAAAATATGCTACAATAGTGGTAATTTATGTTTGGAGGGAACTATGGCTTTAGTTAAGATTGTCTATGCCAGCATGACAGGAAATACTGAAGAAATTGCTGACATTGTTGGAAATAAGTTCGAAGAACTTGGACACACTGTCGAAGTAGACGAATGTACAACAGTTGATGCAGCTGATTTTGAAGATGCTGATGTTGCGATTGTTGCATCATACACATACGGTGATGGTGAATTGCCAGATGAAATCGTTGATTTTTACGAAGATCTTGCAGATGTTGATTTGACAGATAAAATCTTCGGTGTTGTTGGATCTGGTGATACTTTTTACGATTACTTCTGTAAAGCAGTTGACGAATTTGAAGCACAATTTGCTTTGACTGGTGCAACAAAAGGTGCGGATTCAGTTAAAGTTGACTTAGCTGCAGAAGATGAAGATATTGCAAATCTAGAAGCTTTCGCAGAAACTATTTCTGAAAAAGTAAACTAAATAAGAAACTGAGGTTGGAGTGTGCTCCAATCTCTTTTTTTCTCTTCCTTTCATAAAGATTTTTTTATAAAGTGAGGTGTCATTATGACTAAAAATAGAGATTACGATTATGGTTTTCACGATGATCTTACTCCGACTTATTCGACGGGTAAGGGGTTAACAGAAGAAATCGTGCGAAATATATCTGCTTACAAGCATGAACCCAAATGGATGCTTGATTATCGTTTGAAGAGTTTGGAGCTGTTTTATAAATTGCCAATGCCAGACTTTGGACCAGACTTGTCAGGAATTGATTTTGATGATGTGATTTATTTCCAAAAGCTAGCAGATAAGAAGGTTAATGACTGGGATGATGTTCCAGATAAGATTAAAGAAACTTTTGAGCGTTTAGGGATTCCACAAGCAGAGCGTGACTATCTTTCTGGTGCTGTAGCTCAGTACGAGTCTGAAGTGGTTTATCATAATATGAAAGAAGAGTTCCAAAAACAAGGAATTATCTTTACCGATACTGACACAGCTCTGCAAGAATATCCAGACTTATTTAAGGAGTATTTTGGAAAAATTGTCTCAAATAGTGAGCATAAATTTGCCGCTTTAAATGGTGCTGTTTGGTCAGGTGGAACTTTTATTTACGTGCCAAAGGGCGTGCAGTGTGATATTCCAGTACAGACTTATTTTCGTATTAATGGTGAAAATGCAGGACAATTTGAACGTAGTTTGATTATTGTCGACGAAGGAGCTTCAATTCAATACATTGAAGGTTGCACCGCTCCCAATTACACAACCAATAGTCTTCACGCAGCAACGGTAGAAATTATTGTCAAACGTGATGCTAGTTTTCGTTACACGACCATGCAAAATTGGTCTGATAATGTCTACAACCTAGTAACTGAACGTGGTAAGGTCGAAGAAAACGGCATGTTAGAATGGATTGATGGTAACCTTGGAAGTAAGGTCAATATGAAATATCCATGTTCGATTTTAGACGGTCCACACGCCAAAACGTCAGTGCTTTCCATGGCATTTGCCAATTATGGTCAACACCTAGATGCTGGCTGTAAAGTTTATCACAATGCTCCACATACCTCATCAACCTTGATTTCAAAATCAGTAGCTAAGGATGGTGGCAAGACAGACTATCGTGGTTCAGTTTACTTTGGCAAGCATAGTGAAGGCTCAAAATCACACATTGAATGTGATACGATTTTAATGGATGATTTATCAAGTTCAGATACTATCCCATTTAATGAAATTCATAACTCAAATGTATCTTTGGAACACGAAGCTAAGGTTTCAAAAGTTTCTGAGGAACAACTCTATTACATGATGAGTCGAGGAATTTCTGAAGAAGAAGCAACAGCCATGATTGTTAATGGCTTTATGGAGCCAATTACCAAAGAACTTCCTATGGAATATGCCGTTGAAATGAATAGTTTGATTACTATGAGTATGGAAGGTTCTGTTGGATAAATGTTTGAAAATTCTAAAAAACAATCTTTTTATCTCTTGAGTCTTCTTGTCAAGCTATAAACTTTTCTTTATAATGGAAACGATATGAAAAAACATGAGTACAAATATGGTCAGCTACGCAAGTTATTAGTAATTCTTGGTTTGCTTAGTATTTGTGGCTATTTTATGATTTATGTCATCAGGCACTGGCAATTGATTGTTTCTTTTTGGCAATCTAGCTCAAAGACAGCTTTGACACAGTTTTTGATGCAGTTACGAACAAAAAATCTGCTGAATATCACTATTTTGCTATTTTTGACAGCTCTGACAGCAGTCATTCCTTTTATGTCGAATGCGATTTTTGCTATCTTTAATGGCTTGATTTACGGACCTGCTATTGGATTTTTGATGAATCTCTCAGCAAATGTTCTTGGAAATTTTCTCTTTGTCAGAGTTCTGGAAATGATTGATTTGAAGGACAATGATAGCAAGTTGAAGAAACATTTTGCAGGATTTAAAAATGTCATCAATGCTGTTGAAAATCAAGAACTAGGCATTATGCTAGGTTACATGATTCCTGTGATTCCAACCCTGCTGATCAATTATCACGTGGCAAAAATCAAATTGCCTTGGCGCAGATGGGTTCTCTACGTTACAATCGGAGTATTGCCGAGTAGTTTATTGTATGCCTTAGGTGGTGATGCGGTCGTTGCGGGAAATTTAAGACTGATTATTGTACTGCTTGTTATTTTTATTGCCATTAGCTTATTGGGAACTTATTTCAAACGAAAAAAGAATAAGTCATTTTTATAGTAGAAATTCAAAAAAAGATAAGGATAGAGAAAAAATGTCAGTAAAAGATTTGGATGTTATCCGTCAAGAAATTGATCAAGTGGATCAGGAATTAGTAGCACTTCTTGAAAAACGCATGACCTTGGTGAATCAAGTAGCAGCATATAAAAAAGCTACTGGAAAAGCTATTTTAGATACCAGTCGTGAAGATGCTGTCTTAAAAAAAGTTGCTAGTCGTGTTCAAAATAAAGCTTTTGAGGCAACATTAGTTGATACTTTTGCGGATATTATGAAAAATTCTCGCGATTATCAAGCTAAACAATTAAAGGCTGATTTAGATTAAGAAGGTAGCTCTAATGATTAAAAAGTTAAAAGATAGCCAAGATTATTCTTATGGTGTCCTCTTAAAAGTTATCGGCGCAAGTTTTCTTATTGGAATTTTAATAGGCTGTGTCGATACTGTATTTGGTCGCGTCTTGTTAATGCTTAGTGCTTTTCGAACAGAAAACTTCAATTATGTGATTCCATTTTTGGGACTAATTGGGCTTGTTATTGTTTTTCTTTATCAAAAAGCGGACAGTCGAGCTAGCAAAGGAATGGGTCTACTTTTTGCGGTGAGTCAAGGAGATGAAAAGAAAATTCCCTTGGTCATGTTACCTTTGGTAACTGTAGCAACTTGGCTAACTCATCTTTTTGGAGGAAGTGCTGGTCGTGAAGGTGTCGCTGTCCAACTTGGGGCGACGATTTCACATGCTTTTAGCAAGTTTTTCTCTTTTGAAAATAGCTCCCGCTTGTTTCTTGTAACGGGTATGGCAGCTGGTTTTGCTGGTTTGTTTCAAACCCCTTTAGCGGCTGTCTTTTTTGGACTTGAGATATTAGTTCTTGGGAAATTGCAATTACCAGCTCTTTTACCAATGACAATTGCTTCATTTGTGGCAAGTGCAACATCGCACGCATTAGGATTAGAGAAATTTGCCCACTTTGTCAATGTTTCACTAACTTTTAATGCTTGGCTGTTTTGCAAACTTGCTTTGCTAGGACTTATTTTTGGACTAGTCGGCAATGCCTTTGCTGCTTTACTTGCCTATGCTAAGCAAAAAGCCAAAGAAGTTATGGATAATCCCTACTATCGAATTTTGTTTGGTGGGATTGTGCTTAGTCTTCTTTTCTTGATGTTGTATCATGGACGTTATTCAGGTCTTGGAACTAATCTGATTGATGCTAGCTTTTCTGGGAAAGACATTTACTTTTATGATTGGTTATTGAAACTAGTTTTGACTGTGGCAACTTTGACAATTGGTTTTCAAGGTGGCGAAGTCACACCACTCTTTGCCATCGGTGCATCACTCGGTGTTGTTTTAGCAAACGTCTTTGGTTTGCCAGTTGAATTTGTTGCAGCGGCAGGTTACATCAGCGTCTTTGGTAGTGCCACAAACACACTTTTAGCTCCGATTTTTATTGGAGGAGAAGTCTTTGGTTTTGCTAATTTGCCATATTTTACTTTAGTTATGATTTTTGCTTACAGCCTTAATCGAAAACACTCTATTTACACAGGGCAAGAGGTTTTGGCATTCTAGAAAAAATACTCAAAAAAGTCAGCCATTTTGCTTTACAGTTATGGTGATTTTTGATAAAATACGAAGAGTGTGTAATGGACGCACTAAAATACGGCTAATCCGCTGGGACAAGCACCTAATGATTAGTAAGATAGGAGAATAAATAAATGAATCCATTAATTCAAAGTTTGACTGAAGGTCAACTACGTACTGACATCCCTGCATTCCAACCTGGTGATACTGTTCGTGTTCACGCAAAAGTTGTTGAAGGAAGCCGCGAACGTATCCAAATTTTCGAAGGTGTGGTAATTTCACGTAAAGGTCAAGGGATCTCAGAAATGTACACAGTTCGTAAAATTTCAAGTGGTATCGGTGTTGAACGTACATTCCCAGTTCACACTCCACGTGTAGAAAAAATCGAAGTTGTTCGTCACGGTAAAGTACGTCGTGCTAAACTTTACTACTTGCGTGCATTACAAGGTAAAGCTGCTCGTATTAAAGAAATCCGTCGTTAATTTTGACGATAAAGATTCGATAATAAAAATCTGTCCTTGCGACAGATTTTTTCATAGCTCCCCTTAGTTCAATGGATATAACAACTCCCTCCTAAGGAGTAGTTGCTGGTTCGATTCCGGCAGGGGAGAGAAGAAGCGAGTTTATTTAGGTCATCCAGACTGGGCTAAATTGACTTGCTTGACCAATAAAAAACTGAGCCCAGTAGGGTTCAGTTTTTTTCTTTTCTTGAAAATGTACAGGAAAATCCCTGAAAAATATGCCTTAATTTTTTCTGAAAAATTCTCGTGTTTTCACCAGGTTTTTTCCTCAATTCTAATTAAAAAATGATATAATATTTTTTGACTAGAAACGAAGGAAGTAAGATGGCAAGAAAAAAATATTCTATTGATAGTCGAATCGACTATTCTGTAATTTTACCTGTTTTTTTTCTTTTGCTAATTGGTTTGGTAGCCGTTTATATTGCAACGTCAAATGACTATCCTGGAACAATTGCAAAAGTAATGACACAACAAGGCGTTTGGATCTTTTTGGGCTGTGTAGTTGCCTTTGTTGTTATGCTCTTTAGTACTGAATTTTTATGGAAAGTCACCCCTTATTTGTATGCCTTGGGCCTGGCTTTGATGATTTTACCTTTGATTTTTTATAGTCCAGAATTGGTAGAATCAACCGGTGCCAAAAACTGGGTAACCATTGGGTCAGTAACCTTATTTCAACCTTCCGAATTCATGAAGGTCTCTTACATTTTGATGCTAGCTCGAGCATCGATTTGGTTTAGACACAAAGTACCAGAAGATAATTTAAAAAATGATTGGAAGCTTCTTGGAATCTTTGCTTTGATTACCTTGCCGGTCATGGTGTTATTAGGTTTGCAAAAAGACCTTGGGACAGCCATGGTATTCTCTGCTATTCTAGCAGGTTTGATTTTATTGTCAGGAATTTCTTGGTGGATTATCTTGCCTGTTGTAATTGCGGTAGCAGTGATTATCGGAGGTTTTCTAGCCCTTTTTCTATCACCGCATGGCAAAGATATTTTCTATGGCTTGGGGATGGATACCTATCAAATTAACCGTATTTCAGCTTGGTTAGATCCATTTTCATACGCTAAATCAATTGCTTACCAACAAACTCAAGGTATGATTTCAATTGGTAGCGGTGGGCTTAGTGGTAAAGGTTTTAATGTTATTGACCTTGCTGTTCCAGTTCGTGAAAGTGACATGATTTTCACAGTTATTGCTGAAGATTTTGGATTTGTTGGCTGTGCTGTTGTCATGACCTTGTATCTTGTTTTGATTTATCGCATGATTCGTGTGACTTTTGAGTCAAACAACCGATTCTACACTTACATTTCAACTGGATTTATCATGATGATTTTGTTCCATATTTTTGAAAATATTGGTGCTGCTGTTGGTATCTTACCTTTGACTGGTATTCCATTGCCATTCATCTCACAGGGTGGTTCATCATTGATTACTAACTTGATTTGTGTTGGTTTGATTCTCTCAATGAGTTATCAAAATAATTTGCACCATGAGCAAGAAGTTGAAGAACATTTCAGACGAAGTGAACGTTATTAAAAAAAGGTTTTGGAAAATTCTTCCAAGCCTTTTTTATTGGCTAAAAAGTTATTTTTCCAGTCAAAAAATAATTTGAAAATTTTGTTCTCTGGTGTTGGAAATTGATGAGGTAGAGACTATAAAAAAATGTAAAATTGTGATATAATATTGGTTATGAATTACCATGATTATATCTGGGATTTGGGTGGCACTTTACTCGATAATTACGAAATGTCCACTCAGGCTTTTGTGAAAACTTTAGCTGATTTTGGCTGTCAAGCATCGCATGATGATGTCTATGAAAAGCTGAAGGAATCAACAGATGCCGCTATTAAAAAATTTATCCCAAACCAACCACAATTTTTAAAAGCATATAAAGCATTAGAAGCCGATTATTTGAAAACACCGGTTCTTTTTACAGGTGCCAGCGAGGTTTTGCAGGTAATTGTGGCTAGCGGTGGGAGAAATTTCTTGGTTTCTCATCGAAATAAACAAGTCCTTGATATTTTAGAAAAAACAAAGGTACTTCCTTATTTCACTGAAGTCGTGACATCAGAAAGCGGCTTTGCTCGTAAACCAAGTCCAGAGTCAATGTTATACCTCAAAGAAAAGTATAAGATTGACAATGCTTTGGTTATTGGAGATCGTGAAATTGATAAAGAAGCTGGTCAGGCTGCTGGCTTTGATACCTTGTTAGTTGATGGAAAAAAATCCTTATTGGAGATAGTGAAGTAAATGACGGAAGAAAATAAAAATTTAGCAGAATTAGCGAAAGAGTACGACGCCAGTCAGATTCAGGTCCTAGAGGGACTTGAAGCTGTACGCATGCGCCCAGGAATGTATATCGGTTCAACCTCAAAAGAAGGATTGCACCACTTAGTCTGGGAAATTGTCGATAACTCAATCGATGAAGCCTTGGCAGGATTTGCCACACACATTGAGGTTTTCATCGAGAAAGATAATTCTATTACAGTTGTCGATGATGGGCGTGGTATTCCTGTCGATATTCAAGAAAAAACAGGACGTCCAGCTGTTGAAACGGTCTTTACAGTCTTGCACGCCGGTGGTAAATTCGGTGGCGGCGGTTATAAAGTATCAGGTGGTCTCCACGGGGTAGGTTCATCTGTTGTTAACGCCCTTTCAACACAATTGGATGTGTCTGTTTATCGTGATGGTAAAATTCATTACCAAGAATACCGTCGTGGTCATGTTGTCGATGATTTGAAAGTTATTGGTGATACAGATCGTCACGGTACAACCGTTCACTTCACTCCAGACGGTGAAATCTTTACGGAAACAACAGTATTTGATTTTGATAAATTAGCTAAACGTATTCAAGAACTTGCTTTCTTGAATCGCGGTTTGCGCATCTCAATCACTGACAAACGTGAAGGCATTGAACAAGAACAACATTATCACTATGAAGGTGGTATTTCAAGTTACGTTGAATTTATCAACGAAAATAAAGATGTTATCTTTGATACACCAATCTATACTGATGGTGAAATGGATGGTATCTCAGTTGAAGTTGCTATGCAATATACAACTGGTTACCACGAGACAGTGATGAGCTTTGCTAACAACATCCATACACACGAAGGTGGTACTCATGAGCAAGGTTTCCGTACTGCTTTGACACGTGTGATTAATGATTATGCTCGTCAAAATAAATTGCTTAAAGAAAAAGACGATAATCTAACTGGTGACGATGTTCGTGAAGGTTTGACAGCAGTTATCTCTGTTAAACACCCAAACCCACAATTTGAAGGGCAAACCAAAACAAAACTTGGTAACTCAGAAGTTGTCAAAATTACCAACCGTTTGTTTAGCGATGCTTTTGGACGTTTCTTGTTAGAAAATCCTCAAATTGCTAAGAAAATCGTTGAAAAAGGAATTCTTGCTTCTAAAGCGCGTATCGCTGCGAAACGTGCACGTGAGGTAACACGTAAGAAATCAGGTCTTGAAATTTCAAACTTGCCTGGTAAATTGGCAGACTGTTCTTCAAACGACGCGACAATGAATGAATTGTTCATCGTCGAAGGGGACTCTGCGGGTGGTTCTGCAAAATCAGGACGTGACCGCGAGCACCAAGCAATTCTACCAATTCGTGGTAAAATCTTGAACGTTGAAAAAGCAAGTATGGATAAAATTCTTGCTAACGAAGAAATCCGTAGCTTGTTCACAGCTATGGGAACAGGTTTCGGAGCTGATTTTGATGTGACAAAAGCTCGTTACCACAAACTAGTTATCATGACCGATGCCGATGTCGATGGAGCTCACATTCGTACTTTGCTCTTGACATTGATTTACCGCTTCATGCGTCCGGTATTGGAAGCGGGATACGTATATATCGCACAACCACCAATTTACGGTGTTAAAGTTGGTAGTGAAATTAAAGAATACATCCAACCTGGTGCTAATCAGGAAGCTGAACTACAAGCAGCAATTGAGCGCTATAGTAATGGACGTTCAAAACCATCTGTTCAACGTTACAAAGGACTTGGTGAAATGGATGACCACCAACTCTGGGCAACAACAATGGATCCAGAAAATCGCTTAATGGCGCGTGTATCTGTTGATGATGCTGCCGAAGCAGATAAGATTTTTGATATGCTTATGGGAGATAAGGTTGAACCACGTCGTGAGTTCATTGAAGAAAATGCGGTTTACAGTACGCTTGATATTTAATCGAATATTAACATAAAAATACTGCACACAATCTCTAAGTATGTTATAATCGTAATGTTATAGCTATTTTTTACGATAAAAAAGACAATTTATAAGGAGTTTTAAATGTCGAGCGGAATTATTTTACTGCTTGTAGCAATAGTTGTTTTAGTCATTATTGCTTATCTAGTTGGCGTCATCGTACGCAAACGAAATGATTCATTGATTGCAAGTTTGGAAGAAAGAAAGCAATCGTTATTTGGATTACCAGTCAATGAAGAAGTCGAAGCTGTTAAAAATCTTCATCTTATCGGGCAAAGTCAAACAACATTTCGTGAATGGAACCAAAAATGGGTTGACCTTTCATTAAATTCTTTCTCAGATATTGAAAATCATATTTTTGAAGCTGAAGATCTTAACGATAGCTTCAAGTTTATCAGTGCGAAACATGAAATTGACAATGTTGAAAGCCAATTGAACTTGGTTGAAGAAGATATCAATGCAATTCGTGAAGCACTTGCTGTTTTGAAAGAACAAGAAGAAAAGAACAGTGCGCGTGTGAAGCATGCTTTGGACTTATATGAAACTCTTCAAGCTTCTATTTCAGAAAAAGAAGACAATTTTGGTTCAACAATGCCTGAGATTGAAAAACAATTGAAGAACATCGAAGCTGAGTTTTCTCAATTTGTAACACTTAACTCAACAGGTGACCCAGTTGAAGCCTCTGAAGTGCTTGATCGTGCTGAAGAACATACTATTGCACTTGGTCAAATTTCAGAACAAATTCCAGCAATCGTTGCTAAATTGGAAGATGATTTCCCAGATCAACTTGATGATTTGGAACAAGGTTACCGTCGTCTGCTTGAACAAAATTACCACTTCGCTGAAAAAGACATTGAAGCTCGTTTCCAAGAAGTGCGTGATGCAATCCGTGCTAATTCATCAGAACTTGTGACTTTGGATCTTGATCGTGCTCGTGATGAAAATGAACACATCCAAGAAAAAATCGATTCATTGTATGAATTGTTTGAACGTGAAATTGCTGCTCACAAAGCTGCGCTTAAAGACAGTAAAATCATTCCAGATTATTTGGCACACGCTAAAGCCAATAACGAAAAATTGGAACACGAAATCAAACGCTTGTCTCACAAGTATATCTTGAATGACAATGAAAACTTGAGCCTTCGTTCATTTACTAAAAACTTAGAAGAAATCGAACAAGAAACATTGCCAATTGTTGAAGTTTTTGATAACCAAGATAAACCATTCTCTGAACTTCAATTGATTTTTGATCGCACATTGAAAACTCTTGATGCGGTTGAAGAAGGTCAAATGCAAGTCTTCGAACAAGTTAAAAATATTGAACAAATCGAAAGCGTTGCTCGTCAAAGCTTAGATCAATACATTAATCGTTTGCACTCAATCAAACGTTACATGGAAAAACGTAACTTGCCTGGAATTCCTCAAGATTTCTTGAGCGCATTCTTCACAACAAGTAAACAGTTGGAAGTTTTGATCGATGAGCTTAGCCGTGGACGTATTGATATTGAAGCAGTTTCTCGTTTGACAGATGTTGCTACTGCAGCAATTGCTAATCTTGAAGAAGCAACTTATCAAGTCGTTCAAAATGCAACATTGACTGAACAGTTGTTACAATACTCTAATCGTTACCGTAGCTTCGAACCAAGCGTTCAAAGTAGCTTTGAACATGCTTTGCATCTCTTTGAAGTGGACAACAATTATCAAGCATCATTTGATGAAATCTCATATGCACTTGAAACAGTTGAACCAGGTGTAACAGATCGTTTCGTATCATCATACGAAAAAACACGTGAACAAATTCGTTTCTAAGATGATATGTCATATAAGAAAAAGGTTTAGAAATTTTCTAAGCCTTTTTTTGTGCCTCATTTTCTGTATCTGGTTAAGTCTGCTTAAATTTTTTGGTATAAATATAAAAAATTCTAAAAATTTAGCTTGATATTTTCAGAATTTTCTTGTAAAATAGCTTTAATATAAAAAAGCGATGATAGAAAAAGCCTAAGACAACAGACAGAGAGTGCTTGGTGGTGAGAAAAGCATGCAATCCTTAGGCGACACATTCTTGAGTGCGTGTGCGAATGCTTCTAGCTAGTAGTGCACGACGGATAGATCCACGTTACGGATTAGAAGTCTAGTACTTCATGAGAGCAGTTAAGGTGACTTGCTGTTGAATCAAAGGTGGAACCACGTTGTTAACGTCCTTGCAAAGTTTTTTTGCGAGGACGTCTTTTTTATATCAGAAAATAGAAAGGATCTTATTATGACAACTATTAAAGGATTGAGAGAAATTGAACCTTACGTTGCCGGAAGCCAACCAAGCGGTGAAAATTTAATTAAACTAAATACAAATGAAAATGCTTATGGACCAAGTCCGAAAGTAGCAGAAGTTTTTTCACAGTTTGATGTCCATCAATTGCGAAAATATTCGACCTTGGATCAAAAATCATTACGTATTGCGCTTGCTAAGCAACATGGACTTGATCCTGATCAGATTATCGTTGGTAATGGTTCAGATGATATTTTATCAATGGCTTTTCTAGCATTCTTTAATAGTGATGATCCAGTTTTATTTCCTGATTTGACTTATGGATTTTACAAGGTTTGGGCGGATTTATATCACGTGAATTACCATGAAATTCCATTGAATGAGCAGTTTGAGATTGACTCTAGTGATTACATTGCTGATAATGGTGGAATAATCATTACAAATCCTAATGCGCCAACTGGCATTTATAAATCGCTTGATGAGCTTGAAAAGATTATTCGTGCTAATCAAGATGTGGTGGTTATTATTGATGAAGCCTACATTAATTTTGGTGGTCAAACAGCTCTGCCACTGCTTAAAAAATATGAAAATGTTTTTATCACACGAACATTTTCAAAAGATGCTTCACTTGCTGGTTTGCGAGTTGGCTATGGTATGGGAAGTCCAAAAGTAATGGCAGTGATTAATGCGGTTAAGAATTCCGTTAATCCATACAATGTTGATTTGATTGCTGAAAAATTGGCGCTAGCTGCTGTTGAATCTTGGGATTACTACGAAGACACTTGCCAAAAAATCATGTCAACCAGAGAATGGTTTGCAAAAGAGTTGAGATTTTTAGACTTTAAGGTTTTAGAATCAAAAACAAATTTTATCTTAGCAGAATGTCCAGATAACGGCGCAGCCTTATTATTTGACTACTTACAAGCTAAAAATATTTATGTTCGATATTTCCCAAAAGTTGAACGCATTAAAAACCATTTGCGCATTTCGATTGGTCGACAAGATGAAATGGAAGAAGTGCTTAAGGCGATTAAAGAATTCTTGGCTGTAGGTTTGAAATGATTTGAGGAGTGATGGAATGAAAAAAACGACTTTACCAGTAGGGATGCACGATAAATTATTCAAACGCGCACGTGTAACCTACAAAATTGAACGAGATATCAGTGATTTCTTGATGAGTCAAGGCTTTAATCGTATTGAAACACCGACCTTGGAACATTTTGAAGTCTTCAGCGATACGCTTAATAAAAATAATTATAATTTTTTTGATAAAAGTGGCGAACTGTTGACCCTTCGTCCGGATATTACTAGTCAGATTGGACGTGTGATTGCTTCAACCCAAGTTGAAACGCCGATTAAATTTTCATATTCAGGCAAGGTCTTCAAATACAATGAAGAAATGCGTGGCTTGATGAACGAGCACACACAAGCAGGGATTGAAATCGTTGGTTTTCCAGCTAAAGAGGCGGTTTATGAAGCCATCGCTTCAGCAAAAGCATCGCTTGATAAGGCAGATATCCCATCTTACCAATTTGAGTTTTCACATGCTGGTATTTTACAAACGATTTTTGATGATTTGAACTTACCAGCTGCAGCGGAAAAAGAATTGGACGTGGCACTTAAAGACAAAAATATCACGCAATTAAATGAGTTAACGAAGAAATATCCAAGTGAATTTGATGATTTCTTGAAAAATTTGCCTTATCTTTTTGGTGAAAGTCATCAAGTGCTTAGTAAAGCCCGTAAACTTGTCAAAAATGAGGCTATCTTAGCTGCTTTGACTGATTTGGAAGATTTGTTGGCACAAGTATCTGATATTTTACCTGAGAGTCATATTGATTTAGCTCAAATTCCATCTATGCCATACTACACTGGTGTGATGTTTAAAGTCTTTGGGGACAAAGTTCCAGATGCTTTTGCTTCAGGTGGACGCTACGACAAGTTATTTGAACGTTTTGGCGCTAAAAAATTAACAGCGGTTGGTTGGGCAGTAGATATTGATGCCATTTACCAAGCAGTACACGATAGTTTAGAAGGAGGTGCCTAATGGAAAATCAAATTACGATTGCTTTGACCAAAGGACGTATTGAAAAAGATACCGTAAAACTTTTGGAAAAAGCTGGTTTTGACATGTCTTTTATGGCGGATAAGGGACGTAACCTAATTTTTGAAAGTCCGGACAAGAAATTCCGCTTTTTGCTTGTTAAGGCACCCGATGTGACAACTTATGTTCGACATGGTGTTGCTGATCTTGGGGTTGTCGGAAAAGATTTGCTTATCGAGCATCCAATTGGTTATCTTGAAATGCTTGATTTGAACTTTGGTTTGTGTAAGTTTTCTGTTGCTTCAACGGATGCCTACAAACCACATGACCACAAGCGCAAGCGTATTGCCACAAAATACCCAACAATTGCCACTGATTATTTTAATAAAAAAGGCGAAGACGTTGAAATCATCTCAATTCAAGGGAGTGTCGAAATTGCTCCAGTTATCGGCTTAGCAGATGCTATTGTTGATATTGTAGAAACAGGAAATACTTTGGTTGCCAATGGTCTTAAGGTTTACGAAGATATTTGCCGTATCTCAGCTCGCCTGATTGTTAATAAGGCAGCTTTGAAAAATAATCCAGAAATTATGCCATTTATCCATAAATTGGAAAGTATCGTTGGAAATGAGGAGGTAGCTTTTAAATGAAAGTTTTAACAGGAACGACAGAAGACATTTCAAAAATTCTCTATCAAGAGCAACTGGAATTAAGCAAAGAAAACCTTGATGTCGACGATGCGGTTCGTCAAATTTTGGAAGATGTCAAGAAAAATGGGGATAAGTCTTTAAAAGCTTACTCTGAAAAATTCGACAAGATTGCTTTGGATGACTTTGAAGTGAGTCAAGATTTGATTGACCAAGCCTTTGAAGAGATTGATCCAGAAGTCTTAGAAGCTCTTAAAAACGCCAAAGTAAACATTGAAAGTTATCACAAACAACAATTGGAATCAGGTTTTGAAGACCAACCGACTGATGGTGTTATTCGTGGTCAATTGATTCGTCCAATCGAACGAGCTGGGGTTTATGTGCCAGGTGGAACGGCAGCTTATCCATCGTCAGTATTGATGAACGTGATTCCTGCGAAGATTGCTGGCGTTAAGGAAATTATCATGATTACACCGCCGCAAAAACATTTTGAACCTGCTATTTTGGTGGCTGCTTCACTTGCTGGTGTCGATAAGATTTTTCAAGTTGGTGGTGCTCAAGGGGTTGCGGCTCTTGCTTATGGTACAGAAACGATTCCTCGTGTTGATAAGATTACAGGACCTGGAAATATCTTTGTTGCGACAGCCAAGAAAATGGTCTACGGTCTTGTTGGAATTGACATGATTGCAGGGCCATCAGAAATTGGAGTGATTGCAGACAGCTCAGCTAATCCTAAATACGTTGCTGCAGACTTGCTTTCTCAAGCGGAACACGATGTGCGTGCTCGCGCAATTTTGGTAACTAATTCAGCTGAATTGGCTGAGGCTGTTGAGGTAGAGATTGAAGAGCAACTTAAACGTTTGCCACGTGAAAACATTGCTCGTCCTTCAATCGAAAATAACGGACGCATTATTATTGCGGATTCGGTTGATGCTATGTTTGATTTGATGAACCAAGTGGCACCAGAACACTTGGAATTGGCTATGGACAACGCTTATGATTACCTTGATAAGGTGCAAAATGCAGGGTCTGTTTTCCTAGGCCATTTCACCAGTGAACCGATTGGTGATTACTATGCTGGAGCTAATCACGTCTTGCCAACAACAAGTACCAGTCGTTTTTCATCAGCGCTTGGAGTGCATGATTTTGTGAAACGAATTCAGTACATGCAGTACTCAAAATCAGCTGTCAATGCGGCTAGTCACGATATTACAACACTTGCGTATGCTGAAGGTTTGCAAGCACATGCTAAAGCAATCGAGGTGCGTCATGACTAAGGTAAAAGGATTATTAGTGATGGATGTGGATTCTACGCTCATCCAAGAAGAAGGGATTGACTTGCTTGGTGAAGAAGCAGGTGTTGGTGAAAAAATCGCTGATATTACGGCGCGTGCCATGAATGGCGAGCTTGATTTTAAAGAAGCTTTGGATGAACGAGTTGGTTTGCTAAAAGGATTGCCAGAGACGATTTTTGATAAAGTTTTAGCTCGCATGCATTTTACAAATGGTGCTGAAAAATTGGTGGCTGAACTTCATCATCGTGGCTATAAAGTTGCTGTGGTATCGGGTGGTTTTCATGAAACTGTTGATGTCTTGGCTAAGCGCATCGGTCTTGATTATGTTAAAGCTAATCGTTTAGAAGTTAAAGATGGCGTTTTGACAGGAAAAGTGCTTGGTGATGTGGTTACCAAAGATGTCAAAAAAGCAAGCCTAATCGAATGGGCAGCTGAAAATGGCTTAGACTTAAGTCAAACCATTGCTATGGGAGATGGAGCCAATGACCTTCCAATGATTAAAGCAGCTGGTATCGGAATTGCCTTTTGTGCCAAACCAGTTGTGCGAAAAGAAGCCCCTTACCAAATCAATGAAGCTGATTTGTATAAAGTGATTGATATTTTAGATAGTCAAAAATAGATAAGAGTATCAGAAAGGAGTTGTTATGAGACAAGCAGAGATTGAACGTAATACCTTTGAAACCAAAATCAAATTGAGTCTTAATTTAGATGCTCAAGAACCAGTTGATATTGATACTGGTGTTGGTTTCTTTGACCATATGCTGACTCTTTTTGCAAGACACAGCCGCATGTCTCTTGTAGTTAAAGCTGACGGAGACCTTCACGTTGACAGTCACCACACGGTTGAAGATGTTGGGATTGTTTTAGGTCAAGCTTTGAAAGAAGCTTTGGGCGATAAAGCGGGTATTAACCGTTACGGAACATCATTTGTTCCAATGGATGAAACACTTGGAATGGCAAGTCTTGATTTGTCAGGACGTAGTTACCTTGTTTTTGATTGTGAATTCGATAATCCAAAACTTGGCAATTTTGATACAGAGCTCGTTGAAGAATTCTTCCAAGCCTTTGCTTTTAATGTTCAAATGAATTTGCACTTGAAGATTTTACACGGTAAAAATAACCACCATAAATCAGAAAGTCTTTTCAAAGCAACAGGGCGTGCTCTTCGCGAAGCTATTACCATTAACCCAGAAATTCACGGCGTGAATTCAACAAAAGGTTTGTTGTAATTAAAACTAGAAAGGAAAATCAGCCTAAACACTCTTATTTAGTGGTGTTTACAAGGTTTGATAACTTAGCTTATGATTATTGTAATTGATTATGATGCAGGAAATACTGCTAATGTCTTAAGGGCTTTGAAAAAAATTGGTGTTCAGGCTGAATTATCCAGTGACCCGACAAAAATTTTAGCAGCTAGAGGTCTTATACTACCTGGTGTTGGAGCGTATCCAGCTGCCATGGCAGAGCTGACTAAGCGTGGTTTGGTTCCAGTAATTAAAGAAGCAGTTGCTAAAGGAGCGCCGCTACTGGGTATTTGCCTTGGAATGCAAGTCTTGACAGAAGTTGGTTTAGAACATCAAGAAACGAAAGGACTTGGTTTTATTCCAGGTGTTTGTAGAGAAATAAAAGCAACCAAAAACATGCCAGTGCCCCACATGGGCTGGAATAATTTAACAGTTAAACATGAAAGTCCTTTAACGGATGGTCTTGAAGGACAGTCTGTTTATTTTGTTCACAGTTATTTTACAGATGTTCCAAAAGAATACATCGATGTGACTGCAAATTATGGCATTGATGTGCCAGCTATGATTCACAAGGACAATGTTTATGGTGCTCAGTTCCACCCAGAAAAATCTGGTGATGTGGGCTTAGGAATTCTAAAAAAATTTATTGCACTGTGTGAGAAATAAGTTTCACAGTTTTTGGGTAGCATTTTAAAAGAGAAAAGGAGTTTTATATGCAGATTCTTCCAGCGATTGATATCAAAGAAGGACAGGCGGTTCGTCTTTTTAAAGGTGATTTTAATCAAAAGACTGTTGTTAACCCTGATGTTATTGGGCAGTCTAAAATCTTTGCGCAAGCTGGCATTGATTTTATTCATGTTGTTGATTTAGATGGAGCTCTTGATGGACGAGCTACAAACCGTGATTTGATTGCCAAATTGAAAAAAGAATCTGGACTTGGTGTGGAAGTTGGTGGCGGTATTCGCACACTTGAACAGATTGAAGATTATCTTGCGGTAGGTATTGACCGTGTGATCATTGGTTCAATGGCCGTGAAAAATCCAGACTTTGTCAAAGCAGCCCTGGAAAAATTTGGTAGTGACAAAATCGTTGTCGGTATTGATGCCAAAAATGGCATGGTAGCTACAGAAGGTTGGCTTGAAACTAGTAATGTCGATTACATCAGCTTAGCTAAAGCCATGGAAAAAATTGGGGTGACTCTCTTTGTCTACACAGATGTTGATCGAGATGGGACACTAACAGGACCTAATTTTGAACACTATGAGCGCTTGGTGGCTGAGTTGACAACAGCTAAAGTCATTGCTTCAGGTGGTATTGCTGAACAGTCTGACTTGGTGAAATTGCAGGAAATCGGAGTTGCTGGAACAATCGTCGGTAAAGCTTACTATAATGGCAACATTAGTCTTGAAGAATTGAAAGCTTTTGGAGGATAGCTTATGCTGAAAAAACGCATTATTCCATGTCTTGATGTCAAAGATGGACGTGTGGTCAAGGGGGTTAATTTTGTTAATTTAACGGATGTTGGTGACCCAGTTGATGCAGCGCGTGCTTATTATGAAGCTGGATGTGATGAATTGGTGTTCTTGGATATCACAGCAACGCATGAAAAACGTGATACGACAGTTGATATGGTAAGACGTGTTGCGGACCAAGTTTTTATTCCTTTTACAGTTGGCGGTGGTATTCGTTCGGTTGAGGATATGAATAAAATGCTAAAAGCAGGTGCTGATAAAGTAGCTGTTAATTCCTCGGCCGTTGCCAATCCACAACTCATCAAAGAATGTGCTGAAAAGTTCGGTAATCAGTGTGTGGTATCAGCTATCGATGCTCGTAAGGAAGCAGATGGCACTTGGCATGTCTATGTTGCTGGTGGTCGCAAAGACACTGGTATTGATTTGATTGAGTGGGCTAAAAAAGTAGTCGGTCTTGGTGCGGGCGAAATTCTTCTAACTAGCATGGATAAAGATGGCACAAAATCTGGATTTGATTTAGATATGTTAAATGCAGTTGCTGATGTGGTGAATGTTCCTATTATCGCTTCAGGTGGTGCTGGAAATATTGAGCATATGGTTGAAGTCTTTGAAAAGACAACGGCTACAGGTGTTTTAGCTGCTTCTATTTTTCACTATGGCGAGGTATCGATTGCAGATACTAAAGCGGCTATGGCTGAAGCTGGAATTGAGGTGAGACGATGAGTGATATTAAACTTGATTTTGCCAAACAAGATGGACTTCTTCCAGTAATTGTCACTGACTACAAGACTGGTCAAGTGTTAATGCTGGCTTACATGAATGAAGAAGCTTACCGTTTGACCTTGGAAACCAAGCAAATGCACTATTGGAGTCGTTCGCGCAATGAACTTTGGCACAAAGGAGCAACAAGTGGTCACTATCAATACGTTAAATCCATTAAAACCGATTGTGATTGTGACACGCTACTTGTGGCTGTAAAACAAGAAGGAGTAGCTTGTCACACAGGTGCTTACAGCTGTTTCTTCAATGATATTTTATAGAAAGGAAAACTATGTTAGAAACACTTTATAAAGAAGCCTTAGACCGTAAAGAAAATCCTAAAGAAGGTTCTTACACTAATTACCTTTTTGACAAAGGCTTGGATAAGATTTTGAAAAAAGTTGGTGAGGAAGCAACTGAAGTTGTTATCGCTGCTAAAAATGCTGATAAAGATGAAATCGCAAATGAAACGGCAGATGTTTTGTATCACTTGGCTGTCATGCTAGTTGAAACTGGTGTTACAACTGAGGATGTAGAAGCTGTTTTGAAAGCTCGCCAAGGCAAAAAAAGTAACGTTCACGACCGACCAGAAATCACAAATTACTAAGCAGAAGAGGTAGGAAAATATTTCCTGCTTTTTCTTTATGTCTCTAAAAAAAAGCAATCGATTGCATTAATTCTTGGTGTGGTGTTATAAATAAACTAGAATTCGTTGTCTAAAAACGAAATTTATTTTACGAAAACGCTTGCGCAAACATAAAGTATTTTGTATACTGAAAGCATAAAATACTACTAATTTTAAGACGGAGGTCTTCTATGAAAAAGGTGAGTCGGCTTTCTTTCCCAGAAAAGCGGGAGTACTTTGGGATTCGTAAGCTAAAAGTTGGTGTTGCTTCGGTTGCAATTGCAACAGCTTTGTTTTGGGGTGCTGGATTAACAAGCGTTTCAGCGGATCAGATTACTGCTCAAGCAGCTACTTCAGAAGTAGTCAGTGAGACGTCTTCTCCAGATGATAGCAGCGAGGCGCTTCTTGAGTCAGAGAAAGCCGTTGATGTTAATCAAACGATTGAAACAGTTAATGCTTCTGACGTAGTTGATAATAGCGAAAGTCAATCAACTGAGCCAGAGAGTCCAGTGGTAGAAGAAACTGAGTCAGAGTCACAGCCTCAAGAAGTTATTTCACAGACACAAGAGGTTCAAGGAACAGCAGCAACAGCTGAAATTGCTGATGTAAAAACAGTGACAAGTGCTGAAAACAGCAATCAGGTGAATCTCCTAAAATCTTCTCAACCTGATAATCAAGTGTCAAATCCTCCAATTGCTGAAGATACGATTCGTGTACATTTCCAAGCAGTTAATGATGATAATTACACTCAGTATGGCTTGTGGACTTGGGGAGCCGTAGCTGAACCGTCTGATGGCAATAATTGGCCCGCAGCGGCAACGCCATTTTCAGCAAATCAAAAAGATGACTTTGGTTATTATATTGACGTAAGACAAGCAGCCAGTCACGGTGATATTGGTTACCTACTTCTTAAAAACGGTGAGAAAACTAGCGACTCTGACCAAAGCATCAAACCTTTATCAAAAGATGTAAATGAAGTTTGGGTTACGTCTGATTTTATGACTTACAGCTATAAGCCGTTGGCAGATGATCGCATTATTCGGATTAATTATAAGCGTGATGATGGTAATTATGACGGCTGGGGTCTCTGGGCTTGGGGCGATGTAGCTGGGCAATTTGGTGCATGGCCATCAGATGCTCTTGATTTCATTCAGGAAGGTGCTTATGGTCGCTACATCGACTTACCTTTGTCAAAATTATTAGATTCAAATATTGGTTTTTTATTGGTCAATCAAAATGACCCAGAAAAAGCAGGCAATAAAACGCTTGATATGAGTTTTTCTGACCGTGACATCCATAGCCAAATTTTCTTGCATAATGATGATGCGACTGTTTATACCAATCCCTACTATGTTGCGATGGTGACAGGACAAGATTTTTCAAAAGCGACACCTGGAGTCCATAATATTTCAGTATCAGCAAGTAGCTATCGCCCTTTTAATTATAATGAAACTGATTTAATTGATGTGACAGTTACTAATCCAGAAAATGTTGAGATTACACGCATGCAAATTGATACCGCACAAATCGGTGGTGGGGTTATTGAGATTTCGCCAGAGCTCAATCGTGTCACAATTACAGCAACGTCAGATACTCAGCCAGGAACTTATGACTTACCAGTTCGAGTCTTTGATAAGGATAACGGTTATTACGATACAACAGTATCAGTCACAGTAACGAAACGTGTTAAACAAGCAGGAGAAGTAGACTGGGATGAACAAGTAATTTACTTCATGTTAACTGACCGCTTTTATAACGGAGACCCAAGTAATGACAACCCATATCATCAAGATTACGCTGGCGCAGTTAATCAAGCTGGTGTTTATAAAGGTGGAGACTTTAAAGGGGTGACTGCAAAGCTTGATTACCTCAAACAACTTGGTGTGACAAGTATTTGGGTTACACCAATTGTGGATAATATTCCGCAAAATGTTAGTACAGAAGCTGGTAAAGAATATTATGCCTACCATGGTTATTGGGCAGATGATTTTGAAAAACTTAATCCGCATCTTGGCACACTTGATGATTTCCATGAGTTAATTGACCAAGCTGCTGAGCGTGGCATTAACATCATTGTCGATGTAGTGCTTAACCATTCGGGTTATGGTACGGAAGATAAATTTACCGGAATGGTGCGCACGCCAGAAGAAGACAAAGGTGATGATATTCAAGGGTCACAATCTGGCCTACCTGATTTTAAAACAGAAGAGAAAGCTGTGCGAGAGCAATTAGTTGCTTGGCAGACAGCTTGGCTTGAAAAATCAACAACCGCCAAAGGAAACAGCATTTATGCTTTTCGTGTCGACACTGTTAAACACGTTGATGACACGACTTGGCAGTATTTCAAAAATGAGCTAGCGCTAAAAGATGCTGATTTCCATCTAGTTGGAGAAAGTTGGGGTGCCAATTACAAAGATACCAAGGGTGATTTAGGCACTGGTAGCATGGATAGTTTGCTTGATTTTGGGTTTAAAGATATTGCTAAGTTGCTAGTTAATGGTCGCTTGAAAGAAGCAAATGATGAATTGATTGCCAGAAATGATGCGCTCACAAGTGCCTATACCTTGGCGCAATTTCTTGGAAGTCATGATGAAGATGGTTTCTTGTACAGTATTGGTGGCGATTTAAATAAACTAAAACTAGCAGCGACGCTCTTACTAACAGCCAAAGGACAGCCAGTCATTTATTACGGTGAAGAATTAGGTCAATCTGGTGCTAATAACTGGCCATATTATGATAATCGTTATGAGTTCGACTGGGACGACGTGGCTGGAAATGCAATTTTAGAACACTATCAAAAATTATTAGCCTTCCGTCGTGATAACAGTGAATTGTTGGCGCGTGGTAGTCACAGTACAGTAGCAGTTAATGATAGCCAAGGCTGGCTTCTTGCCAAACGAGCAAATGATTCAGATGCAGCTTATATTTTGTATAATTTGAAAGACCAGTCACAAAAACTTCACTTGCTTTTATCTGAGGCAGCAACGGTGACTGATTATTACACAGGAACGACTTATCAAGCTCTTCTTGGACAAGATGGTCAGTATTATCTTGATATTGAAGCGCCAGCCATTTCAAAAGGTGGTACCATGTTGCTAAAAGTGTCTGCAGGTGCTATTACACAGGCTTTTATCGCTCAGACAGAAGAAGAGCCAATTGCTGAAAATACGCTGCGCGTTCATTTTAAGACCTTGCCATCAGATGATTTAGCCAGTCTTGGTTTATGGACTTGGGAAGATGTTGAACACCCATCTGAATCTTGGCCAAACGGCGCGATTAATCTTTCTAATCTTAAACACGACGCTTACGGTTATTACATCGATGTGAAATTGGTCAATGGTAATCGTCACAAAGTTGGGTTGCTCATCAATAATACTAGTGGTGAGAATGTTTCAGGGGATAAGGTGGTGAATCTTATCAGCCAAGACATGAATGAAGTTTGGTTTGATGAGGATTATAAAGCTAACTATTACGCCCCACTTGAAAAAGGAAAAATCCGTATTAATTACTATCGCAGTGATGGTAATTACAAGAATTTGGCAATTTGGTTGTGGGGAAGTGCAGACAGTTCCATTACTAGTCGCTTAGGTGCTTGGCCTGATGGCGTTGATTTTGAAAACTTTGGCAAATACGGTGCTTATATCGATGTGCCACTAGCCGATTTTAATGAGCTTGGTTTCTTGCTACTTGATGAATCAAAAGAAGGTGATGCGGCTAAGATTCAACCAGACAATTACACCTTTAAGGATTTAGCTAATCAAACACAAATTTTCTTGAAAGATGAGGATAAGACCATTTATACGAATCCATATTTTGTAAGCACTATTCGCTTAACATCCGCACAACAAATTAGTCAATCAGAACTTGTCGCCATTATCAGCAATCTAGCAGACGCCGATAAAGCTGAACTTCTAGAAAATCTTAAAGTGACTGATAAAGCTGGCAATGCCGTTGCGATTACAGATATTACTCTTGATAAGGCAAGCAATAAAGTTACTATCGCAGGTGATTTTTCAAGTGACGGTCTTTATACAGTAAACTACAATGGTGATCAATACCAAGCACAACAAAGTTGGCAATACACAGATTCTAAGTATGCTTACGATGGTGATTTAGGAGCGCGTGTTTTTGATAATGGAGCGCGTGTTGATTTGACCGTTTGGTCACCAAGTGCAGACAGTGTTTCTGTTGTTCTTTATGATAAGAATGACCAAACCAAAGTCGTTGGCAAAATCGCTATGACTAAAGGGGATAAAGGTCAATGGTCAGCTAGCCTAACACCAAGCCTTGGTTTAGGGGTTAGTGATTATCGTGGTTATTATTACCATTATGAAATTACTCGCGGAAAAGAGACTGTTCTAGCACTTGACCCTTATGCTAAATCATTAGATGAGTGGAATAGTGATTTGATTGGAACTGATCCATCTCATAAAGTGGCTAAGGCAGCTATTGTTGATACCAGTGCTATTGGCAATCAAGACTTGACTTATGCGGATATCAAAGGCTACAAAGATCGTGAAGATGCTATTATTTATGAAGCGCATGTGCGTGACTTTACGTCAGATACAGCCATTTCAGAAGAACTTCGCAATCAATTTGGTACCTTTGCGGCGTTTGCTGAAAAATTGGATTATCTTCAAAGCCTAGGTGTCACTCATATTCAATTGCTTCCTGTTATGAGTTATTACTACGTTAACGAAGTGATGAATAACAAGCGCTTAACAGATTATGCCTCAAGTAATACAAACTACAACTGGGGTTATGACCCACAAAGTTACTTTGCTTTGACAGGAATGTATTCTGAAAATCCAGCTGACCCAGCAAAACGTATTGAAGAATTTAAAAACTTGATTAATGAAATTCACAAACGTGGCATGGGAGTTATCCTAGATGTCGTTTATAACCATACAGCTGACCTTGCTATTCTTGAAGATTTGGAACCAAATTATTATCACTTCATGGAAGCTGATGGAAAGGCTAAGACAAGCTTTGGTGGTGGTCGCCCAGGAACAACTCACTATATGACACGACGTATGGTGCTTGATTCAATTGCTTATTGGACAAAAGAATTTAAAGTGGATGGCTTCCGTTTTGATATGATGGGTGACTTGGATGCTGAGACTGTTCAAATGGCTTATGACAAAGCAAAAGCATTGAATCCAAATGTTATCATGCTTGGTGAAGGTTGGATTACTTATGCTGGTGATGCCAATGATAGCCGTCAACCTGCTGACCAAACTTGGATGGCACACACAGACAGTGTGGCTTCATTCTCTGATGATATTCGTAATCTCCTTAAATCAGGGTATCCAAGTGAAGGTGCACCATGCTTTATTACAGGTGGGGTTAAAAATTTGCAAGAGCTCTTTAATAGCATAAAGGCTCAGCCAAATAATTTCACAGCAGATGATCCAGGTGATGTGATTCAATACATTGCAGCTCATGATAATCTAACCCTTCACGATATTATTGCTAAATCAATCCACAAAGACCCATCAGTGGCAGAAAATGAAGCTGAAATTTTACGTCGTCAACGTTTGGGAAATCTTATTATCTTGACTTCTCAAGGAACAGCCTTCATCCATTCTGGTCAAGAATATGGTCGTACCAAACAATTCCGTGATGAAGCTTATAAGACACCAGTAGCGGCTGATCAAGTCCCAGCAAAATCAGATTTGTTAACAAATGCGGATGGCACACCATTTGTTTATCCATACTTTATCAGTGATTCTTATGATTCTACGGATGCTATTAATCATTTTGATTGGGCAAAAGCAACTGACAGCAAGGCTTATCCAGAAAATGCCAAAACGCAAGCTTATACCAAAGGGCTCATCGCTCTTCGTCGTTCAACAGATGCCTTTACCCTTAAGACAAAAGCTGATGTCGATAGCAAGGTCAAACTCATCACCATTCCAAATGAAAATGGAGTTGGTCAAGAAGATTTGATTATCGCTTACCAAACACAAGCAAGTAATGGTGACATCTATGCAGTCTTTGTCAATGCTGATAGCAAAGCGCGTGAGTTTGTCTTGTCAGATGATTACAAAGCTTTGTTGAACGCAGAAGTTCTTGCTGACGCCGATACTGCAGGTGTCGATGCTATCTTGAATCCAAAAGGTGTGGCGTTTACGGAAAACAGCATTACCCTTAATCCGCTAACAGCAACAATCCTACGTTTGAGAAAGGCAACTGCAGAAACAGAGCGTACCCTTTATGACCAAGCAAGTGGTGTAAGTGTCATTTTAGCTCCAGGTGAACGTGAAGAGATTACACAGATTGAAGTTCATCACAAGGAAACAAATGACAGTCAAATCCCTTCAGTCTTGCAAGGTAAAGACTATGATTTATATGATATCGAGCCTGAAGATGCTTATGGCCATGTTGTTAGCACAACTCAAAAAGATCAAGTCATCTTACCAATTGATGCTGGTAAAGCTGTTGCAGAAGTTTTCTATCTTCCAGAAAATGCACAACCGCAACTTCTAGCCTTTAGAGAAGTTAGCAAGTTAGTGGCTGGGCAAGTCGTTAAATTCGTCATCTTTGATGTTGACCACTTCAGCCAATATGGCATTGTTTATCAAGACCAAGTGGCAAAAACTGAAGTGCCAGCTAATTCGAATCAAGTGGCGAAAGCTACAGCGCCAGCCCAAACTCAGACTGGAGTCCGAAATCAAGCTGCTTCTCGAGTCCTTTCTGACCTTCAAAAAGTTGCTGTTACTGAAAATAGCACGGTTGCCTTGCCAGAAACTGGTCAAAAAGATAGTAAAACTCTAACGTTTGTTGGTCTTCTAAGTCTTGCCAGTCTAGCAGTGTTAGAAGTTAAAAGACGTCAAAAAAGTCATTAACATTTAAATACATTACTTTCCTTATATAAAGAGCTCCCCTTCTAAAATTGAAGGGGAGTTTTGCTTCATATTAATGTTTTTGTAACCTCTTTCCTTTAAAAAATTATATAATAGTAATAAGAAATGTAAGGGGGAGTTGGTACTATGCATATATTAATTGCACCTGATTCATTTAAGGAAAGTTTGTCAGCACTTGAAGTTGCAAAAGCTGTTCAAAAAGGTTTTCGAAAAGCTTTGCCAAATGCGACTTTTGATGTCATGCCTGTTGGTGACGGTGGTGAAGGAACTTTGGAAGCCTTGACAGACGGTCTTCATTTAAAACGTGAAAGCCACACGGTTACTGGCGCGTTTGGTCAACCAGTCGAAGCCCATTATGCGACTAATGGTCGCTTGGCCGTTTTTGAAATGGCAGACATTTGTGGTTTGGAAAAAGTGCCAATGAATCAGCGAAGCCCATTAACCCTTACGACAAAAGGTGTTGGTGAAATGATTGGTCACTTGGTTGACCTTGGTGTTGAAGAAATCATGATTGGTGTTGGAGGCAGTTCAACCAATGATGGTGGTCTGGGAATGGCGGCAGGTCTTGGCTATCGTTTCTTTGACAAAACAGGTCATGAAGTCGAAGCGGTTGGCGAACACCTTGGTGATATTACCATGGTTTCTTATGAAAGCTGTCGTTGGGATTTATCACAAACTAAGGTGACAGTTATCACTGACGTGACAAATCCTCTATGTGGTCCAAATGGGGCAACTTACATCTTTGGGGGACAAAAAGGGCTTGCAAAAGATGACTTTGCAAGCGTTGATAAAGATATGGAAAGATTTTACCAAACTTTCTTCCCAGCTGTTTTGGATTTGGCTGGAGCGGGAGCAGGTGGCGGAATGGCAGCAGGTTTAGCAGCCTTTGCTGGAGGTCAAATCATTTCTGGCATTGATGCTGTTCTTGACATGCTTGATTTTGACCAACGTGTTCAGAAAGCTGACATCGTTGTTGTCGGCGAAGGACGAATGGATAAGCAAAGTCTTTCAGGTAAAGCTCCTGTTGGTCTAGCACAGCGCACACCTCGTGGTAAATTAGTCATTGCTATCTGTGGTAGTCTCAAAGATGATTTACCAAGCTTTCCGATTTCTAACATTCAAGCAGCCTTTCCGATAATTGCTGACGTTGATACTTTAGAAAATACCCTTGATAAAGCCGAGCAAAATCTGGAACGCACCGCCCAAAACATCGGAAA
Organism: Streptococcus sp. KCJ4932; assembly: GCF_004352745.1. Lineage (NCBI taxonomy): Bacteria > Bacillati > Bacillota > Bacilli > Lactobacillales > Streptococcaceae > Streptococcus > Streptococcus sp. KCJ4932. The sequence goes on from NZ_SJWW01000006.1 coordinate 82,912, forward strand.
TTTACTAAGCTTTACTAGATTTTAATCCTTGTTAAATAATTTTGACCAGAAGCCTTTTTTAGGGGCTTCTTTTGTTTTTTCTGCTGTAGCCGGAAATTGTTCAGATAGTAGAGGATTAGCTACATTTTCAGCCTTGGTTGAATGAACGATAATACCGTAAGGTGATTGAGCATTCTTTTCATCAACAATGGTTGCTTGAATGTTTTGTTCTTGAGCGATTTTCATGTAAAACATTTGGTTTGAGACGGAGAGTTTTGGAGAAATTTTAACTAATATTGTGTCGTATTGTTTAGCTAATTGTCCTAAAATATCACTAAAACGATTTTTAACCTCTTCAAAACGACTATCTTCAAGAGGAATTGATAAGACGACGCGTTCGGCAAAAGTTCCAAAATAAAGACGTTGTTCATCAGGATTTAAGCGTTTTTCGCCTGTTGCGGCTTGTAAAACTTTATTTTCTAAATCAGTCATGGTAGGGCCCTCCATATGTTCTTACAATCATTATAAGTTAAATTTACTAAACTGTCAGTTTTGGGCTGTTTTGTTATTGAAAATTATGAAAAGCCATGAAAGTTGGTAGCGATTTTCAAAATTTCTCGTTTTTATTTGCTTAAGCGCCGATATTATGGTATTATTTTAGTGTAAAAATATTAAAAACTCATAAGGAGAGTAACATAATGTCAATTATTACTGATGTTTACGCTCGCGAAGTCCTTGACTCACGCGGTAACCCAACACTTGAAGTAGAAGTTTACACAGAATCAGGCGCATTTGGTCGTGGTATGGTTCCTTCAGGAGCTTCTACTGGTGAACACGAAGCAGTTGAACTTCGTGACGGAGACAAATCTCGTTACAACGGTCTTGGTACTCAAAAAGCTGTTGACAACGTTAACAACATCATTGCTGAAGCAATCATCGGTTTCGATGTTCGTGATCAACAAGCTATCGACCGTGCTATGATCGCTCTTGACGGTACTCCAAACAAAGGTAAACTCGGTGCAAATGCTATCCTTGGTGTTTCTATTGCCGTAGCTCGTGCAGCAGCTGACTACCTTGAAGTTCCACTTTACAGCTACCTTGGTGGTTTCAACACTAAAGTTCTTCCAACTCCAATGATGAACATCATCAACGGTGGTTCTCACTCAGACGCTCCAATCGCTTTCCAAGAATTCATGATCGTACCTGCTGGTGCACCTACATTCAAAGAAGCTCTTCGTTGGGGTGCTGAAATCTTCCACACACTTAAGAAAATCCTTAAAGAACGTGGTCTTGAAACAGCTGTTGGTGACGAAGGTGGTTTCGCTCCTAAATTTGAAGGAACTGAAGACGCTGTAGAAACAATCATCAAAGCTATCGAAACTGCTGGTTACAAACCAGGTGAAGATGTATTCCTTGGATTTGACTGTGCTTCATCAGAATTCTACGATAACGGAATCTATGACTACACTAAATTCGAAGGTGAAGGTGCTGCTAAACGTACTGCTGCAGAACAAATCGACTACATCGAAGAATTGGTTAACAAATACCCAATCATCACTATCGAAGATGCAATGGACGAAAACGACTGGGACGGATGGAAAGAACTTACTAAACGTCTTGGTAAACGCGTTCAATTGGTTGGTGATGACTTCTTCGTAACAAACACTTCATACCTTGCACGTGGTATCAAAGAAGAAGCTGCTAACTCAATCCTTATCAAAGTTAACCAAATCGGTACTTTGACTGAAACATTCGAAGCTATCGAAATGGCTAAAGAAGCTGGTTACACTGCAGTTGTATCACACCGTTCAGGTGAAACTGAAGATTCAACAATCGCTGACATCGCAGTTGCAACTAACGCTGGTCAAATTAAAACTGGTTCACTTTCACGTACTGACCGTATCGCTAAATACAACCAATTGCTTCGTATCGAAGACCAACTTGGTGAAGTAGCTGAATACCGTGGATTGAAATCATTCTACAACCTTAAAAAATAATCAGCTTACTGATTAAGAGGGTGTAAACCCTTGATATTAAAGCATTCTAGGCGCATTCCTAGAGTGCTTTTTTTGATTTTGTTACCCTTTTTGTTACTCTTTGCTATTTTTTGTATAGTAAAAGGGTGACCCTAAAGTGTCATACCCTTATAAACTATTAATAGCATTTTCAAATATTGAAGCTGATTTTTGAGCTCCTTCTTTAGTTGCGTGAACATATGTATTAAGTGTCATTGAGATATCACTATGACCTAGGCGGTGTTGTAAGTCTTTCGGCTGAATACCAGCGTAAAGCATGATAGTAGCGTGTGTATGGCGTAAACCATGGAAAGATACATTAGTTACACCAGCATTTTTAAAGTGTTTATCAAGTCTTCTTCTTAGATTGCAAGCATAAGCATATTTTTCTGTAAAAACAGAGAATACCACTTTTTCAGACCGCCCAAGTTGCCATGATTGGACTTGTTGGCGGTTTTTATATTGCTTAAGCATAAGTATAGTAGCTTTATCAATTGAGATATCCCTATAACCCGCCTTAGATTTAGGGGGATTTACTTCTTGATATCGGTTAAGCGTCTTATTAATGCTGACTATACCCTTTTCTAAGTCAATATCAGACCATTCAAGGGCTAAAGCCTCGCTAATACGCACCCCAGTAGCAAGTAAGAACGTATATAAAACAAAGTCAAATAGATCTTCATAAATTGATTGGTCTAAAGTACCTAGGTAGCCTAAGAATTGTTTTAATTCTTGTCTATCTAAGAACTTAATTTTACTTTGTTCTTTTTGTTTTTTACGGGGAACAATAACGTCAGTAGCGGGATTGTGCTGTATTAGTTGCATAGCAACCCCATACTTAAGTATACGGCTATTTACATTGTGAAGTAAGTTGTAGTTTGCGTATGCTCCTTTTACGCCCTTATTTGCCTTGTTAGCCCATTTGTTTACTTGTTGTTGAATAATAGGTGTTGTTAGCTTATCAAGCTTATAATCACCGAATACGGGTAATATATGAACCTTTAACAGTCCTTTCATCGCTTGTTGGGTATTTGGTTTAACTGTATTTTTGTAGCTATCCCACCAAAGCGAAGCAAGTTCCTTATATGTTTTTACTGTAGTTTTGGCTTTAGTTGTATAACCGTTATTGATAAATTCATTAACTGCCTCACGGGCTTTGGTTTTAACAGCCTTTTTGGTAGAAGCAGTAATGTTTTTACGTGCTTTCTTTCCCGTTAGTCTATCAGTACCAAGGTAAACATTAGCACGATAGACAATAGTTCCGTTTTTCTTTTTAACTTCTTTGATATTCATGTATAAACCTTTCCATCAGCAGGCAAGCTATTATTAAAAAGGTTCTAGGTTTTACATGTTCTTATTTATTAAAATACGTCAGGTTAACAAAGGATTTATTTTAAACAAAAATAAAGGCTGGCTAGTATTCCCAGCCAACCTTTGAAATTTTGAATTCCCTTATTCACGCACGCATGAATTATAGAGCGCTGAACTAAATCAGTCTTACATTTCTTACTAGTCTATCATAATTATTTATAAAATGTCAACAATTTTTTGAAAAATAATAAACATTTTAGTAAGAAAAGGATTTTTCAAATAATATTCTTTGTGACGTTGGCAACGGGTTATAAAATTATCTATATCTTGTTTTTGATATTTATATACTGCAGGTGAGCAGTAAGTTTTAGATAATGCGAATAAAGATAATAAGTCATTTACTTTTGCGTAGTTTTTATATTTTAATAAATGTGTTTGAGAAGCAAGAGTAGTTACTAATGCGTTAACATTTTCTAACTTATTATCGTCTTTAAAAACATTAAGTAAAAGAATACTGTTATGAGCGCATGCATTTCTGATAAACCTTGCGTTATTTCCTAAAAGGTAAGCTTTTTTTAGTGATCTAGGTTCATATTTTTCATAGTACATTTGTAGGAAATCCATTAAGCTACCATAATCCATATGTTCTAACAATACCCAATAAGGAGTGGTGTCTTTTCGTTTGATAAACATATCATTTTGATACCTTGATTTTTTGAAATAATTCCGAGTTTTATAATAACTTTTTGGATAGGAGTTTTTAAATTCTAGAACGATATCATAACCATTTTCTTTGGGGTTATTATTTATCTGCCTAGCTAATTCCGTTTTGATAAAATGCTCAACATTAATTGATATTTTTAAAAGTAGTTGTCTAATTTGAAAATCTAGGGAAGCTAAATCTTTTAAATATTCAAAATCAAGGTTCTGATATTTGTCATCTTTTTTCTTAAAATTTTTTCGAAAGGCCGCTACCTTATAGTAAAGGTTATTTTTTTCGATAAAATTGATAGCCTGCCCTTTAGAACACTTTTCAAAAGTGACGCCTTTATTTTCTAAGTGATTAATTAATTCTTTTGAAGAAAACTTTTTTTGTCTTGACAATGATAAAATAATTATCCTTTCTAATATAAATTTTTGATAGATTTACTAGTTGTCATTTGATAGCGAGTCTTCGTCTAGATTATTTAGAGATAGAACTTTTATTAATTCTAAAAGCTGTTCCCTCTCGCTAGCTTTTAAAGTCGCCCAATAAAAAATGAGTTTAACTAAGCTATCAGGTAAATTCCAAAAACCATCGCCTATATTTCCCATTGCTATATCTACTGCATCAATAGCATCTTCCTCTGTAAAAGTATGATCTTCATCATTAAGATAAACATTTCTATATTCTTCCTCGAATTCCCTTCTTAAAAACTTATAAACTAAAGGAAGATTGTTTTCTCCGATTGTTTCAATAGCATTGTATTTGTCACTTTCTATAATATGATCCAATGAATGTTCTTCCAAGTACATATCTTTATTTTTATAATCACTGTATCCAAGTAAGTAAGAAACAGAAACACCCAAAAAATCTGCTAACTGTTGGGCTTTATCAGATTTTGGGACACGTTCTCCTCTTTCCCAACGTGAAATAGTCAATTTTGTAACATTTATTTTTTCAGCTAACTCTTCTTGAGTTAGCTTTTTCTTTTTTCTTAATTCTTTGATTTTATTATTCATACTTAACACCTCTTGGTGAGATTATATCATTTTACAAAGAAAAAGTAACCAAAAATATATTTTTTAAATATTTTATTCTTGACAAGTAATCCAAAAGGATATAAAATACATTTAAAGTTATCCGAAAGGATATTTTAGAAAGGAGTTCAAAAAATGCTTATCACCTCACAACAAGCAAGAGCTATCAGACGCAAACAAGCGGACAAGCAACTTACTGCTAAACAGGCAAGTGCTGAAATTGGTGTAGTACCAGTTACATACCGCAAGTTATGCAATGGTGGCGAAGTCAAGCCTAGCATTTATCAAAAAGCTATGGAATGGCTAGTAGAAGACTACTAAAAAACACGTACCTAAAAAGATACGTGAGAGCAACAAAAAAGGCTTAGCAGTCGCCAAACTCACAAGCCTTTTAGAAAATGAAACTAAAACAAAATTAATAAAGCAGGCAAGCTATTATTAAAAGGGTTTTAGCAAAGTTTATATAGTTTAATTTTATCAAAGTTAGATTATTGTGTCCATATGGAGAGTGGGAACTCTTAAAACTACAAAAATAATTGGTATGTATAGTAAATAGCATTAAAAGGCAACAAGAAAAAATCAAAGAAAAAAGGGAATAGCATGGAACTAAAACGAATTGAAGAACTTGGTTTTCAAGGGAATTTCTATGATGAATATTTGCAAAGTGATTATCATAACAATGATTTAACCGAACAAGAAGAATGCGATTTAAACTATTATGGCAGTACTATTCTAAGCTATGTTCAAAGTGAAAATAGTTTAGGTGAAGTTTATAAAAAGCTATTTCTTATGGGAAAAATCGCTGGTATTAAGCAGGAAAGAGCTAGAAAGGGTCAAAAATGATTTACCAAGAAATTAATTTACCAATCTGGGCTCAGTTAGTACTTATGGTGGTATTAATTATAGCATTACTTTTATTGCTCCATATTAAGCCCGTAGAGGACGTTAAACAAGAAAATGAAGAAATACCCGACAATCATGTAAAAGAGCGATACGGGGCTTATATTCAATTGCAAGGACGATATTATAACTAGAAAGGAAAAAACAAAATGGCAAGCAGCTTTTATGATTATGATGATCTTTTAGTAGATTATGAAGGACTTTGTGGAGAACTAGAAACAATTACAGGTGTTTTAGAGTTGGCAAGTGAAAAAAATGATGAACAAACAATTCTTCTTTTAAATACAGTAACTCACGCTTTAAAACATATCGTTTCAGAACATAAAAATCAAGCTAGCGATTATAGAAAAAAATTAGCTACTGTACCAACGATAGAGGTGTAATATGGGAACATTTTCAACAGAATTTGAACAGGGGTTATTAGATCGTGTAGATGAGCTTTCAGAAAAGAAATTAGAACTAGAAAGACAGCTACAGAAACAAACAGGCTTAATAAGTTCTAAAGAGCTGAAAGAAGAATTAGACATAACAGGTGCTACACTTACAAATTGGGTTAAGTTGGGATTAAAAGTCTATCAACCACCCTTTGAGAGTAGCAAGAAGCAATATTTTAGAGTGTCAGACGTGATTAATTTCTTAACTGTACGCTAGAAAGGAGAAATAATTGGCAAAGACTAAAGTATATTTCTGGTTAAAGGTTGATAAAAAGTTTTTTGACAATGTTTTTATTAAGCGATTGAAAAATATGAATGGCGGATATGCTATGACTGTTATATATATCCGCTTAATGTTAGAAAGCTTGGAAAGTGACTGTATTTTATACTATGACGGCTATCTTGAAAGTTTGGTAGAAGAATTAGCTATTAAATTGGACGTATCAGAAGATGATATTAATATGACAATGGCTTATTTTACCAAGTGTGGACTAATTCAAATTGATACCAACGGAAATGCTGAACTATTGCAAGCTAAAGCAATGTTAGAACAGGAAACAAATCAAGCGCAATATATGCGAGAATACAGAAAACGTCAAAAATTAAAAAATGATAATTCTTACAATGTAAACCAAATAACTAACGTTGTAAGCGAACCGTTAACCACTTGTAAGACAGAGATAGATATAGATAAAGAAATAGAGTTAAAGAAAGATATAAATATAGATATAAAGTCAGAAGTAGATACTAGAGAAAATCAATCTGCTACTGCTGATGGAAAATCCGAATTTAATATTTTTGAATATTATCAATCTCGAATTGGTGTTTTAGATGGTTACCAATTGCAAAAACTTAAAGATTTTATAGAAATTGATAATTTAGAGCCAAATTTAGTTAAGCGAGCAATTGACAGAGCAGCCGATAACTCTAAAAGAAATTTTGGATATATCAATTCGATTCTTAAAAATTGGGCTCAAAACGGTATCAAAACAATTGTTCAGCAAGATGAAGAACAACGAAGATTTGAAGAATCCAAGAGACAACCTGCTAAAAGTGATATAGAAAGCACTATCCCAGATTTACCATTTTAGAAAGTGAGGTTAAAGCATGGAAAAGAACCCATTTGAGAACTTGAAACATATTATAGAACTTGATGAGGTTTGTCCCGTACATAACGTACATTTACAACAGCTTAACAGGACTGTTGTAATAGCAGGCGAAGACAAACCAAGAAAGCCCGCTCCTTATTGTCCCGAATGTGCTAAAGAGGGAATAGCTCAAAAGAGCCAAAGCGAACTTGAAAAACTCAAAAATAAAGAATTGTATGCAAATACTTATAACGTCTTAGGGCGTGATAGTACAATCCCTAAAGAGCTTAAAACGGCTACCTTTGACAATTTTCTAGCAAATACACCAGAAGAGCGTCAGCTTTTAGCCTTTGCTAAACAGCAAGCGGACAAATATCTAAATGGCATGGTAGGAAATACGCTTATAACGGGCGGTACAGGCATTGGAAAGAGTCACTTAAGTATTTCTATTGCCAAAGCAATAAACGAGGGATACAGGGCTAAGAATGAGCCTAAGAGTGTGTTATTTATCAGCCTTACAGAAATCATTAAGGAAATCAAAGAAGGGTGGAATTATGGCAGAGGTGCCAAACTAACAGAAGCAGAAGCGGTTAAGCTATTGACTGAAGCTGACTACCTTATTCTTGATGACCTTGGGGCGAAGAATGCAACACTAAACCCTAAAAGCGATTGGGAACAAGACTTCTTATTCGATATTCTGAATAACCGAGAAAACACGATTATCAATACTAATCTAAGCGGGTCAGAGTTAAAGAAAGTCTACAATGAACGCAACGCAAGCCGTATCTTGAAAGGATTAGAAGGTAACACCTTTAAGGCGTTTGGCATCAAAGATAAGCGCTACAGTATTCGAAGCTTAAAAGAAAGCTAACAACACTTTAAAGAATTAGTATATTAGGAGATAATATGAGACCACCAATTAGAAACGAAACATATCATTAGCAACAAATAACTTAGTAAGAACTAACAACACAAAGGAGAAGTACAATGACACAAACACTAAAAGAAATTACAGATACACTAACAAAACTAAAAGAAGAAAACACTAAAGCTATTGAACAAGTCAAAGAAGAAATCAGTAAAACAAATACTGCTATTGCTAAAGCACAACAGGAGCAAGTAGAAGCTCAAGAAAAAGATGATATGAAAGGTTATGAGAAAGCTAGTAATAGCCTGTGGAAAGCAAATACAACACTAGAATTTCTAAAGAATAAATTAAATAAATTGAATAAACCTTTACTATCTCAAGCAGAAGCAGTAGATATTAAAGCGGAAATCGAAGATATCTTTGATAGTAATAATAAAGACTATTTTAAAAAGGCGTACAGCTTAGTTAAAGAATTGAATGACTTGAAAGAAGAATCAATTTCAGATATTAACGAGGCTAATGCAGTACTAGAGATGTTATATTATGATGTGATGAAGAACGCTAGAACATGGACATTAGGTAGTAATACGGATATTGCATACCATAAAGATGTATATGGACACTATTTCAATACAATTGGTTCATCTAACTTTGTTCAAGCAGTTTTAAAAGAAGGAGAGGATAGCAATGACTAAGACCCCCACAGACCACCAACCTACACGCAGTGTACTAGGAATCCCAGTCACGTCTGACGGCTACCTAGACCTCGGTCCCCTACAAGCTAAGGCAGACGAGAAGAAGAGGGAACGTGTTGAAGAACAGAAAAAATATTTTGATAATGTAAGACAAAAATCATTAAAGAAGTATAGTGAAGATCAAGAGTTATTCGCTAAAGCATTGCAACAAATGAAAGAAGATAACAGGACTAAGAAAGAAAATGAAATTGCAAAAGCAAAAGCCGAAGCAGTAAATAGAATCAATGAAGAAGTTGAGCGAAAACACGGAGTAAAATCAGATAAAACTAAGCGACTAGATAACGCTTGGAGGGATACATTGAAAGGATTAATTTAAAAATCTTTTTCTCTTTTTAAAATTTGGTTTGAAAAAAATTTTAAGTGGGGGCATGGGACCCCCTCCGCTCTCGCGGCCGAGGTTCAAGCCGTCACTGTACTTTTTTTCTCGTGTTATATTTATTGAAAGGGATATAATGGCTACAATCAAAATAAAATGCACCGTATGCGGAAAAAACTTCATAAGTCATACTAAAAACGCTTGTTATTGTAGTAGTGACTGTAGACGGATAGGAAGAAGTAGAGCACGCAAACAGTGGGAAGAGAAAACAAACTATCGTGAATTACAACGCAATAAAATGAAATTAAGGCGAAAGCTTGAGAAACAACAACCAGTAACAAAAAAAGAACCCGTTTTAAAGGTTGAAAGAGTTATCCCAAAGAAAAGAAGTTATGAAGAACTTATAGAGTATTGGGAAAACTACAGACTAAACCTTTTAAAAAGTGAATCTGTCTATAAAAACCAAACTCATACAGTTGGTGGAATAGATATCCATGAAGAAGATTTTGCTGAAAAAGTTGTTCGGCAGTTAAGAGGATAGTAAAAGAGCGGGGGACTTAAACTAAGAACCCGCTTTTATTTTAGTGATATAATAAAGTTAGATTATTCAAAGGATAAGATGGCTATGAAAGAAAATATAATCATGATTGATGGAGAAGAACATATCCATTGCCCTGTTTGTGGAAGACTAGTTCAATTGTTCGACGTCTGTGAATGCAATTGGGAAAATACTGGTGAAACAAATATTGATGGTGGCCCCAATAAAATGACGTTAGCAGAGGCTAGAGAGGCTTACGCTAAGGGGCTGAAAATTTATTAAAAGTATTCATTTTAATAGGCTAATATAAAAGTGAAGTATTTCACTGTTCGAAGAATTGCATAGCTAATAAAAGAGAGTGTGAGGGTTTTAGTGGAATACGAAGAATTAAATAAAAAGTTAAAAAATATCAAAAAAATTGATAAAGAAATTCAAACTATTAATTATGAAATTCAATATTTGGAAGAAGGGTTATTTAGGAAATCTAATTTTACAGAGCCTAAAGTAACAAAAAGTTCTACAAAAGATATTGCTGATATTTACAATGCTAAAGCAATGCGTAAAGAAAAACTTATAAAACGTATTGATACGCTTATGAGTGAGCGTGATAGCCTTATTAGCTTAATAGATGATAATCTAGATGACCCAGAGCAAAGAGCAGTATTGAAGATGTTTTTCTGTAGTGATAAGAATTTCTATGAGATCCAAGATTTTTTCGGAGTGGCAGAGCGAACACTGTTCCGCTTAAAGAGAAAAGCGCTCCAAGAATTGGCTAAACAGCTATAAGGAAGAATCAATTATTTTTATGGTATAATGAGTTAAGTAGAATTATCTGTGTGTAAAAAGCTTTGAGTGATGTTATATTCAACTGTTTTATTAGTTTGATTGATATATAACGAATACTTGAAGCTTTTTTTGTTTAGTAGAGAATGAATTGGAAAGAACAAAAACGTAAAAATTACAACTATTTTCAGGCCAAAAATTGGAAAGGAGTATTACGATGGAGAAGTCTCAAAAGACTTGGGAAATTGATGGTGAGCTATGGCTCAACTGCCCAGTTTGTGGAACTGAGGTTAGGGATTACGACATTTGCGATAAATGTGGTTGGCAAAACACAGGCGAAACAAATATTGATGGTGGTCCCAATAAAATGACGTTGGCAGAAGCAAAAGAAGCTTATGCTAAAGGTTTAGAAATTTACTAAGCACACTAACAAGTAAATAGGTTAGGGTGTGGTGTGATTGAGTTTGCAGAAACTTATCGATGCGGTGAATTATTGGTGTTTTCTATATAATAAAAAAGGGTGCCCCAAAAATGGGACACCTTTTTAACCAGAAGATAAAAATAACACGCTTAATGTGTCGAAAATGATTAAATTTTACGACTTTATTTTACCATTTTACGGCTTTAATATCAAAAAAATAAAAACGTAGAAGTGACCCCCGCCCCCTATTTTGAGACAAGGAGAGCCACCACAAGGTGTTCGCTTACACCGAGCGCCATTTTTTGAGATTTTTAAGGGGTGTCATGCTACCGCTAAAAGCCTTATTCTTACTGTATTCATAAAATTGGTTAACCGCTTATCTGTTCCGCTTTTAGATTGCGGTACATTCGTTTCTTTTGAAATCATGTACTGTGTTGCGTTTTCTAAAAGCTATTCAATGTCTTTACTATTTGCTTTCATGTCAATGTCCTCCTCTCTGCTTTCTATTGTTTATATTTATACTTACAGTTCTTAACCCAATAGTTGTAATTACTTTGCAATCCGTTAGTAGTGTGTCCACTTGGTGCTTGCTGGCGAAGCCATCTACAGAAAGCTTCAGCGTTTTGTTTAGCACTGTCACAATTGAGCTCACTTAAATCACTATCATTATTTTCACCATGTACGATAACCATATCATCATATACTTCCTTTTCACGAGAAGCTCCGCATTGTATAACCATAATTTGATTAGTTCTTTGCATTGGTGTCATGATGTAAAATCCATAGCGTGAGACTGGTTCAGCATTGTCACCTATGCAATTGTAAGGACCTGGTCCGTTATTAATGTATAGTCCTTCATAACTATTATCTTCAGCACTAGCCGTTTCTGTACCATAAGCATCCATTTCTGGTAATGATGACTCTTCTGTAGTTTCTTCAGTGGTAGTTTCTTCAGTACTAGATGATGAAACACTTGATTTAAATGTTTTACCTTCGTAGTGAGCTGGTTGATTGCTTGTGTAAACGAAGCTACCACCTGCAATTAGTCCTAATGTTGTTAATGCTGTAATGCTAATTGTTTTCCATGTTTTCATTTTAAATACCTTTATGTGTTTTTTTATCTAAATAAAAACCGTGGAATAAACCACGGATAAGAAAATTACAAAAAATATTCTATCTAAGTACATTAATATTATAGCATAATCGCTTGCGAAAGCCCTTATAGAATATTTAATTAGTAAAAATTAGTACTTTTTCCGTTTTTGGGATAAAGTATTTTAAGGGTGTAGCTATAACTCCCCCCTTATTTTTCGACATTTTTTGTCGAAAAGTAAAATGCTTATGGGTGTACTTTCAGGTACGCCTGTACTTTTGCTCAAATTTGAGCGGAAGACATACAAAAAGCGCAAGCCTCTAAAATTTCCTAAAGCAAGAAGCAAGCGCTAGTATCATAGGTAGTAAGGAAAGCCAAACGGCTTTCCCTATGCTCCTATTATATCATAAAAACCTAGAATCAAAAGAACTCGCAACAGTTCTGATAATTCTAGGCTTGGCAAGAGAAGCACGATTGACCCTCAAACTTCTCTTAACTTACAGACTTACTAAACGTAAGTAAGTTTAAAATCGGTAGGCGGGTAGCAGAAAGAGTTATCAGAAAACGATTTGGCTGGTTTCACTTATAGAATGGCTAAATTGAGGTCTCATGAAAAAGCCATGGACTTAGTTTTTTTATCTATGAATGACAGCAAACAAGACAGCTAGGGGACATTTGTTCAAAAACTGGTATGCTGTAATTAGGAATAAAATACTTACAGCATTGTTAGGATAGATATCATTACTCTGAATGGCTAGATATAAAAGGAGAAACGATATGAGTTGGATAAAAGGGGTACCAGATTATGCACTACCTGACTTTACAGCATTAACAGACGAACAAATGCTAAAAATGAATTTAAACGTCCAATTGAATTCTGTATATGAAGTTGAAGCTTTTAAAAAAGAATTGGAAAACCGAAATTTGGTAGAAAAACGGAGTGAATACCAAAATAAAAGCTATTTGTACGGATCATAGCCTTATGCAACTAATAAAATCAACAGGTACGCTAATTGCGTGCTTTTTCTTATTCCAAAATTTGCAAAACCGTAAAAATGACTCTATAAAGTATGATAAACTTGAAAATTTAACAAATATAGTTGACAAAAAGTAAACATTTATGTATTTTGTGCTATAATTTGTGCTATAATATGAGTGTCCTATTATATAAACTTAGGATTTTTACTCTATGTAAACATTAAAATTCTATAAGAATTTTCAATCGGAGGATTAAATTGGAGGGATATCACGGAACAAATTCAGATATTGCAGATAAGATTTTAGCCTCAGGTTTTGAACTAAAAACAAATCCTAATAATTTACCTAATGATTTAGGTAATGGCATATATATTTTTTTAGATAATGATTTATATACTAAGAGTGCTTACGAAATGGCTAAATCTTTTATCGAAGTTTTTCGTAAAGAAGTTTTTCGTAAAAGAGACTTAAACGATAAATTCTCAGTGCTTCAAATTCAGATATCTGAAGAAGGTAGGTACATAGATTATAATGATATTAATAGTCAAATCGCTTTTGAGAAATTTAGAAATGAAAATTATGATAAAATTTTAAAACATTATGATTCGTTCTGTTATAAATCTAATTATGGTGGTTCAACAAAAAATCTTCCAGGCAAATTAAAACGTGCAAATCTAGACGGAATTATCTTTGAATTGTTAAAAAACAAAGCAAATATTGATGGAGTTATGAAAGATACATATACTCCTCAAGATGCAAAATATAAAAAAAGTTCATTTTTTAATGGCAGGGAATTCTGTCTTTATAATACTTCTCTGATAGAAGAGATTAGTATAATTGAAAATTAAGGAGTTAAAAATGTTTTTAAACTTAGATAACATATTAAAAAATACAGGATATAGTGTGAGTGATGATGAAATAGTAAAAGCTTTCAAAAATCTTGGATATGTATCTATCGCAGAAACTAATAAAGAGATAATTGATAGCCTTAATAACCTCAACAAAGCAACTGCAATGCATACATCTAAAATATTTGAGGCAATTTTATCAAATCATCAATCTCTTGATTCAAAAAGTAAGGAACTAGTTAGAATGTATCTAGACAGCGATTCATCATATACTACTACTACTGATATTACTAAATTTAATGAAATTGAAACAAAATCAACAGTAACAAATCTTAAAGAAATGATGGTTGCATAATGGATACAAAAGAAAACAAGAGTAGTTTCCAATTCACTAGGCCAATTTTAAAGGAAGCAATTTTTCTTTCCAACGAAACACATCTTAGTGAAGGGGAGTTAACATTTAAGTTTGAGGTTAACGCTGAAGAACCTCAAAATTCTGAAGAGAATAACAAACAGTATGCAAAAGTGTTTTTAACTGTTTCAAACTTTGATTTTTTACCTGAAAATCGAGAAAATATTGAAGAGCCATATTTTTTACGTGTAACAATGGGAGCGACATTCACTTGGTTTAAAGACTCACCTTACGATGTTGACAACTTATTAAAAATCAATGCTCCTTCATTATTGTTATCGTACATTCGACCTGTTATTACTGATTTAACTGGCTTATCAGAGTATAACGAAGAATTTATACCATTTATTGATTTTTCAGCAAATAATAAAAAAGACACCCTTTAAGGTGCCTTTTTTTCTTGCCTGCTAAACTCATAAAATTTGTTATCTTTTTTGTTACCCTTTATGTTTCACCTACTTATTTCAAATAAATGATTTTAGAGGAAAATA